>CACYCW010000231.1 GCA_902773015.1 uncultured bacterium | reverse complement strand
TGGCCGAGTGGCTGAAGGCAGCGGTTTGCTAAATCGCCGTACGGGTTAATTTCCGTACCGAGGGTTCGAATCCCTCTCTCTCCGCCATTCGAGGCGATAACCGTGCGTCCATCACGCGATAGGCCCCATTCCCGATGAGCGAGCTCCGCATCATTGTCGCGACGCACAAGCCCTACCGCATGCCGGAGGGTTCCTGCTACCTCCCGCTTCAGGTCGGGGCCTTTGGCAAGCCCTCGCTCGGTCCCGAGTACCGCCGCGATGACGAGGGCGAGAACATCAGCGCGCGCAATTCCAGCTGGTGCGAGCTGACCGGACTCTACTGGGCCTGGAAGAACCTCCGTGCCGATGCGCTTGGGCTCGTCCACTACCGGCGTCTCTTCCGAGGTGCGAAGGGTGTCGCAACCGAGGCGGAATTCGCGGCGCTTCTGCACCAAGCAGACCTCATCCTGCCGCGGCCGCGCAACTACTTCATCGAGACGACGCGCTCGCAGTACGTCCATGCCCATCATGCCGAGGACCTGGACGCCACCCGTGCCGTGATCGACGCCCGCTGTCCGGACTATCTCGCCGCCTTCGACAGGGTGATGGCCTCGACGCGCGGGCATCGGTTCAACATGTTCGTCATGACCCGACCTCTGCTCGACGGTTACTGCACCTGGCTCTTCGATGTCCTCTTCGAGGTCGAGCGTCGGCTGGACATCTCCAGCTACTCGGCCTACGACGCCCGCGTCTTCGGTTTCCTCGCCGAGCGGCTTCTCGACGTCTGGGTCGTGCGCAACGGCATTCGCCACCTGGAGCTGCCGGTGCTGCATCTCGAGAGCCAGCACTGGCCGCGCAAGATCGCCGCGTTCATCATGCGAAAGCTCGGCGGCGGGCGGTGCGGGAAGGCGGGAGCGTGGGTGAAAGGGGAAGGGACGTCGGCGGGGTGATGTCGCGGAAGACGCGAAAGTTGAAAAACAAGCTGCTGGTGCCGTTCGAGTGGATTGGCATCGGGCTTGGCCTCTGCATCATCCCCTGGCTGCCGCGTGCGGCGCTTTTCGCGCTCTGCGACGCGCTGTCGTGCGTCCTGCTCGCCTTCGATCGCCGCGGCAAGCGCCGGGCGCTCGAGAACCTGCGCATCGTGCGCGGGCGGCATCGGGATGTCGCGGCCGTTCTCGCCTATGATCCTGACCTGGCGCCCTACGATCCGACGCCGACGGAGCGTCGCATCCTGCGTCGCTCCTACCGCAACATGTGCCGGACGGTCGGATATGCGTTCTGGACCTGCGTGCGCGCGCGGGCGCGTTGCGCCGCGACCGGCGTCATGAGCGAGCGGGGCCGGCGGTTCCTCGCCGAGAATCGTCCTGCGGTGACAGTCTCCGGCCACATCGGCTGCTGGGAGATCCTCTCCCAGCTCGCGTTTCTCGAGGGCCATCCGATGATGTCCGTCGCCAAGGACATCGGCACCGGGGGCATGACGGCGCTTCTGATGCGGGCGCGGCGGTCGATCGGGCAGGAGATCGTGCCCGCCGAAGGGGCGTTCAAGCCGCTGATGCAGGGGCTGCGGGATGGCAAGTCGCTCGGGCTTCTCGTGGACCAGAGCGTTTCGCCGAAGCGCGGCGGCGTCTGGGTGAGGTTCCTGGGCATTCCGATGGCGGTCTCGGCAGCGCCGGCCTTCTTCGCCGCGAAAGGCAAGGCGACGATTGTTGTCGCCTGGTCTCGTCCGCTTCGCGGCGGGCGCTATCGCTGCGAGGTCGTGGACACGATTCCGGCGGCGGAGGCGCGGGACATCTGGGCGACGACGCAGCGCTGCGCGTGGGATCTGGAGCGGATCGTCCGCCGCCATCCGTCCTGCTGGGTGCTGAACTACAACTTCTTCAGCAACCGTCCGCTCCCTGAGGACCTCGCGACCCTCTCGGCGCGCGAGGCGGCGACCCCTTGACATCAGGTCGGCGAAAAGTGTATACTATACGCCGTTTTTTCTAACCAAGAAAGGAAAAAGGAAAATGGCAATCAAGGTCGGAATCAACGGATTCGGGCGTATCGGGCGGATGGTCTTCCGTGCGGCGGTCGAGAATTTCGCGCAGGACATCGAGGTCGTGGGCATCAACGATCTTCTGGATCCTGACTACCTGGCGTACATGCTGAAGTACGATTCGGTGCACGGCAAGTTTGACCACGACATCAAGGTCGAGGGCACGACGATGTGTGTCGACGGCAAGAAGATCCGCCTGACGGCGGAGAAGGATCCCGCGGCGCTCAAGTGGAACGAGGTCGGGGCCGAGATCGTCGTCGAGTCGACGGGGCTCTTCCTCACCGACGAGAAGGCTCGTGCGCACATCACGGCCGGCGCGAAGAAGGTCATCATGTCGGCTCCCTCGAAGGACGCGACGCCGATGTTCGTCTACGGCGTCAACGACAAGACCTACGCCGGTCAGGACATCATCTCCAACGCCTCCTGCACGACTAACTGCCTCGCGCCGATCTCGAAGGTGCTGAACGACACGTTTGGCATCAAGCGCGGTCTCATGACCACGATTCATGCGGCGACGGCGACGCAAAAGACGGTCGACGGTCCCTCGAAGAAGGACTGGCGCGGCGGTCGCGGCATCCTCGAGAACATGATTCCGAGCTCGACGGGCGCGGCGAAGGCGGTCGGCAAGGTGCTGCCGCAGCTGAACGGCAAGCTCACCGGCATGTCCGTGCGCGTCCCGACCTCCGATGTCTCGTTCGTCGACCTCACGGTCGAGCTCGAGAAGGAGGCGACGTACGAGGACATCTGCGCGGCGATGAAGAAGGCGAGCGAGGGCGAGCTGAAGGGCGTTCTCGGCTATACCGACGAGGCGGTCGTCTCGACCGACTTCCGCGGCGACGCGCGCACGTCGATCTTTGACGTGAAGGCCGGCATCCAGCTCGACTCGACGTTCGTCAAGGTCTGCTCGTGGTACGACAACGAGTGGGGCTACTCGAACAAGGTGCTGGAGATGGTCCGCGTCATCGCGAAGTGAGGGCATCCCCTGTGATCCCGAATAAAAATCGTCGCGGGGTATTGCCCTGCGACGGTTTTTTTGGTATCATATCCCCATAAATTTACCTCACAAAAGGAGATATCAAATGAAGTTCTCGATGGTCATTACGGTTCTCGCGGTCTCGTTCGCGGTTGTCTGCGCGGGCTGCAAGTACGACAAGACGGGCAAGGGTGGCGCCGGCGGGGCCGGTGACACGGCGAGCGGCAGTGACATCAACGGCCAGGACATCTCTTCCTCGTCCGCGCAGGAGGGCTCGATCAGTGGTGCCTCCGAGGGCAAGTTCGAGGATCTCTACACCCGTTGCACCGACGTCAACTTCGAGCCGGTCTACTTCGCGTTCGACTCGACGATCGTCGAGCAGAGCCAGCTCGGCAAGATCGACGCGGTCGTCCAGCACCTGACGTCGCGCGCCGACCGCGTGGTCGTCGTCGAGGGCAACTGCGACGAGCGCGGCTCGAGCGAGTACAACATGGCGCTCGGCGAGAATCGCGCGATCATCATCCGCAACTACCTCGTGCAGAGCGGCATCGCCGCTGACCGCATCCAGACGCGCAGCTACGGCGCCGAGAAGCCGGCGGTCGACGGCCATGACGAGAGCGCCTGGTCGAAGAACCGTCGCGGCGAATTCGCGATCTACCAGAAGTAAGCGCGCTGGATGACGCTTGCGATCATCTTCGACAGCGTGGGAGCCGGCGAGTGGTTGGTACTGCTCGCCGTACTTCTTGTCGTGATGGGGCCGAAGCGCCTCCCCTCGACGGCGCGCAAGATCGGCAGCTACTACTCGAAGTTCCGCCGCGCGGCTGACAGCTTCAAACGCCAGCTGATGGACATGGATCTCGAGATGGAGCGCGAGATGCGCAAGGCCGAGCAGGAGGCAGAGGACGCCGTGAAGATCCCCGACGTGACGGAGGCGGAGGCGGTGTCGGACGCGTCGGCGTCCGACGCGGCGGGAAGCGTCGACTCAGCCGCCGGCGAGGACGCCCCCGCTGCCGCCACGGGCGAGGCGTCCGCCTCCGCAGACGACGGGAGCTCGCCGGATGACGCGTACCCGGATTACTCCGAAGACGGATCCGACGAGACCTACCATGGCGATTAACTTCATCAAGAACCCCGACGAGAGGAACGATCCGCCGCGGCCGCTGATGGAGCACCTCATGGCGCTCCGCGACATGCTCATTTTCGGTGCGACTTCCTGGATCATTTGCGCGATGGTCGCCGGCAGCTGCACGAGGTGGATCATGAAGTGGCTGATGAGCCCGGCGGGGGCGGACGGTAAGCTGCTGCAGGGCCTCGACCTCACCTCGGGCGTCTCGACGATCATCTCCATCGCCGGCTGGGGCGGCACCGCGCTCGCCTTTCCGTTCATTGTCTATGCGATTCTCCGGTTCGTCTTCCCGGCGCTCACCAACCGCGAGAAGTTCGTCATCATGGCGATCCTGATCGTCGGCACCGGCTTCTTCCTCGGCGGAGCGGTCCTCGCCTACGGCAAGACGCTGCCGATGATCGTGAAGGCTTTCCAGGCGATCAACCGCTGGGTCGGCTTCGACATGCAGATCCTCCGCATCGAGAACTACATCTCGATCGTACTGAAGACGATCATCGCCTTCGGGCTCGTCTTCCAGATGCCGCTCATCCTTTTCGTGCTCGGCTGGTTCGGAATCGTCACCTCGAAGGGACTTCGCGAAAGGCGCCGCTTTGCCATCGTGATCGCGTTCTTCCTCGCGATGTTCCTGACGCCGCCGGATCCGATGAGCCAGCTTTTCATGGCGATTCCGCTGTGCCTTCTCTACGAGCTCTCCATCTGGGCGATCTGGCTTAAGGAGAAGGGCACGGTCCGGTGAGGCGCATCTCCATCGCCGGGGGGTTCATCGCGCTCATTGCCACCGGAGCGATCCTGATGGCCTCTCCCTGGGCGCGCGTGGAGGGGACGTGGGGCAACTGGTCCGCCGCGGCCTTCACCTCCTGCTCGGCCGTCTGCGTGACGGGGCTATCGGTCGTGGACATCGCCAGCGAGTACACGCGTACCGGGCAGGTCGTCCTGCTCGTCCTGGTCGAGATCGGGGCCCTCGGACTGATGGCGCTCGGCACGTTCCTGCTCGTGGCGATCGGGCGGCGACTATCCTTCTCGAGCGAGTTCTCGCTGATGAACGCCTACGGTGTCGCAGAGATTCGCGGCGTGAAGGGGCTTCTCCTCTGGGTGATCGGCTCGATGATGGTGATCGAGGGTGTCGGCGCGTGTCTTCTCTACCTGCGCTTCCGCTCGTGGTACCCGTCGGTCTTCTTCTCCGTGATGAGTTTCTGCAACGCCGGGTTCTCGCTCTATTCCGACTCGCTCGCGCGTTTCGCGGGCGACACGTACGTGCTCCTGACGCTCGCGGCGGAGACGGTGCTGGGCGGCATTGGGTTCCTAGTCATCTACAACCTCTGCACCTTCAAGTTCCTGCGGCGGAAATCCGGTGCGCGCGGCCGGCTCTCGCTGCACACGGCCGTCGTGCTGCGCTTCTCGCTCTACCTTCTCGCGCTTGCCTTCGTCTGCTTCCTGCTCGCCGAGTGGAACTGGTCGCTGAAGGACATGGGCTGGGGGCGCAAGCTCGTCATCGCGTTCTACCAGGCGGTGACGCCGCGCTCCTGCGGGTTCACCGTGGTTCCGGTCGAGTCGCTGCGCACGTGCACCATCGAGCTCTACGAGTTCCTGATGTTCATCGGCGGCGCGCCGGGATCGGTCGCCGCCGGCATGAAGGTGACGACGTTCGCAGTGATCGTCTACACGATCCTCGCGATGTGCCGCGGCGAGTCGGATACGGTCATCTCTCATCGCACGGTCTCCTACGACGTCGTGCGCGAGTCGATCGTGATCGTCGTCGCGCTGCTTCTCCTTGCGCTGGTCGGCATCGTGGCGCTGCGCGCGGTCGAGGCGGGCTCGGGCATCCCGGACGGCCGGCTCGTCTTCGAGACGCTCTCGGCGGTCACGACGACGGGGCTCTCGGTCGGGGACACGACCTCGCGTCTCTCGACGGTCGGCCGCGCGGTCATCATGATCGCGATGTTCACCGGGCGCCTCGGGGCGCTCTCGGTCGTCCTGCTGATCGGCGCGCGCGAGTCCAAGCGGCACGTGCGCTACCCGAGCGAGGAGATCGTCGTGGGATAATGTCGGAATGGGGATCCGCATCGCCTTGAAAAGGAGAATGACATGAAGGAATCGATTGTGTTCTGCGGGAACATCATCACGGACCAGCTGAAGATCATCCCGCGCTGGCCCGACAAGGGCATGCTCGTGCCGATTCTCTCGGCGAAGCGCACCATCGGCGGCTCGGTGTGCAACACCGCCATCGACTTCAAGACGCTCGACCCCTCCGTCGAGGTGAAGGCGGTGGGCAAGGTCGGCACCGATGACAACGGCGAGTTCGCCGTCCGCGTCCTCGAGTCGCACGGCATCGACTGCTCTGAGGTGCGGCGCACGGACGAGCGTCCGACGACGTTCACCGACGTCATGTCGATCGAATCGACCGGCGAGCGGACCTTCTTCAACCTGCACGGCGCGGACTCGACGCTCGTCCCCGACGACATCGACGTCGCGGCGCTCGACTGCGGCATCTTCCACTTCGGCTACCTGCTCCTGCTCGACGGCATGGACGCGCCGGACGACGAGTACGGCACGAAGGCGGCGCGGCTGCTCGCGAAGGTGCAGGCCGCGGGCATCCGCACGTCGGTGGACATCGTGAGCGAGCAGTCGGATCGCTTCGCCCGCATCGTGCGCCCGGCGCTCAAGTACTGCGACTACTGCGTCATCAACGAGATCGAGGGCGCGATGGCGACCGGGGCGAAGCCGGACGACCTGAAGGGCGTCTGCGAGGGACTGCTCGCCCTCGGCGTGCGCGAGCGCGTCGTCGTGCACTGCCCCGAGACCGGTGTCACGATGGATCGCGCCGGAAACTTCACGCGCGTCGATTCGCTCCGCCTGCCGGACGGCTGGATCAGGGGAACGGTCGGCGCGGGGGACGCGTTCTGCGCGGGAGTGCTCTACTCGCTCCTGAAGGGCTTCGACGCCGAGACCCTGCTGCGGCTCGGCTCCTGCTCGGCGGCAATGAACCTCACCGCAACCGACACGGTGAGCGGCGCGTGTTCCCTCGCCGAGACGATGGCGCTCGACTCGCGCTTCGGCCGTCGCTGAGCGTCAGAATTTATGATATAATCTTGACCATGAGAACAACGAGGAACATGTTGGTGGCGCTCGGGCTGACGCTGGCGTTGTCGAGCGGGTGCGCGGAAAGGAGCGAGACGGCTGGAGCGGCGGCCGCGGCAGCCGCCCAGAAGGAGGTCGCGGTGACGATGGAGACGTCGCTCGGCACGATCGAGCTCGCGCTCGATGCCGCGAAGGCGCCGATCTCCGTGTCCAATTTCATCGCGTATGCGAAGTCGGGGCATTACGCCGGCACGGTCTTCCATCGCGTGATCGGCGGGTTCATGATCCAGGGTGGCGGGTTCACGCCAGAGATGTCCCAGAAGCCGACGCGCGCGCCGATCCGCAACGAGGCGGCGAACGGCCTCAGGAACGCGCGCGGGACGATCGCCATGGCGCGCACGATGGTCGTCGATTCCGCGACGAGCCAGTTCTTCATCAACCTCGTCGACAACGCCTTTCTCGATCACGCGGCGCCGAATCCGCGGCAGTACGGCTATGCCGTGTTCGGACGCGTGACGAAGGGCATGGACGTCGTCGACCGCATCGCCGCGGTGAAGACCGGCGTGAAGGGCTTCCACCGCGACGTGCCCGTCGAACCGGTCGTGATTCGCCAGGTGACCGTCGCGGAGAGGTGAGGCGGCTATGGAACCGGGCAACGACATCCTGATCAGGCTCTACGGCATCCGGGACTATTCCGCCGATCTGGCGGCCCTGCGCGAGCGCGGCGTCGTCATCCGGAAGGCGATGGACGTCAATGCGTCGGAGATCATCGACTTCGTGACGCGCAACTTCTCCGCGATCTGGGCGGACGAGGCGCGCTTCGCCATCCAGGCGCGCAACTGCTTCATCGCCGTCGAGGGCGTGCGTCTCGTCGGTTTCGCGTGCATCCAGGCCACCGCGCCGGAGTTCTTCGGTCCGATCGGCGTACTGCCGGAGTGCCGCGGCCGGGGCATCGCCAGTGCGCTTCTGCATTGCGCCGTCCTCTCGATGAAGGACAAGGGATACAAGTACATGGTCGCTGGCGCGGTGCGCGGGCCGATGGCCCGCCTCATCGCCCGCCACTATGCGACCATCGAGATTCCGGAGAGCATCGGATCCTACGAGGACCTGATCGATCCCGGCATCGTCGACTGATAGGCGCCGTTTCACATGAAGAACGAACAGGTCATTGCCCGCATCGCCGGCGAGGTTGGCGTCGGGCCCAATCAGGTCGGTGCCGTCAGCCGGCTGCTGGCGGAGGGCAGCACGGTTCCCTTCATCGCCCGCTACCGCAAGGAGGCGCACGGGAACCTCGACGAGGTGCAGATCGGCAAGATCCAGGATCGCCTCGGCTACTACACCGAGCTCGAGGAGCGCAAGGCGGCGATCCTGAAGTCCATCGACGAGCAGGGCAAGCTCACGGACGAGCTGCGCGGCCGCATCGCCGATTGCTGGCAGAAGAGCGCGCTGGAGGATCTCTACCAGCCCTACAAGCCGAAGCGCCGCACGCGCGCGCAGGTCGCCAAGGAAAAGGGCTTCGAGCCGCTGGCGGACGCCATCTGGCGCGGCGAGCCGTTCGAGGCCGCCGACGAGGACCTGCAGTACGCGCGGGACATCCTCGCCGAACGCATCGCGGATGTCGCGGAGATCCGCGGACTCGTCCGGCGGGCGTTCGCGACGAAATCCGTCGTGAAGAGCGAGGTCGCCTCGCCGAAGCCGACGGATCCGACCAAGTTCGAGCAGTACTACGATTTCTCCGAACCGGTGAAGACCATTCCCTCCCACCGCTATCTCGCGATCCGCCGCGGGCAGAAGGAAGGCGTCCTCTGGGTCCGCCTGGAGCTTGACAAGGCGCCGGTCGTGGACGAGGTGATCGACGTCCTCTACGGGAAGGTCCTTGCGCCCGGCAACGGGCCGAGCGGACTGCGCGCACGATACGAGGCGACGGGTGCGGCCGGACAGATCGCGCTGGCGGCCGAGGACGCCTACAAGCGGCTTCTCGCGCCGAGCTGTGAGGTCGACGTGATGGTCGACAAGAAGCTGGAGGCCGACCGCGCGGCGGTCGAGGTGTTCGCCGAGAACCTGCGGCACCTCCTGCTCGCGCCGCCGCTCGGCGAGAAGGCCGTGCTGGCGATCGATCCCGGCATCCGCACTGGTTGCAAGGTGGCGATGATGGACGCGACCGGCAAGTATCTCGGCAAGACCGTCATCTTCCCGACGCAGAAGCCCGCCGAGGCGGAGAAGGCGATCGCGCTCATCGTCCACAAGTACAAGGCCGAGGCGATCGCCGTCGGCAACGGCACGGCCGGACGCGAGACCGAGGCGTTCGTGCGCGCGACGCTGAAGAAGCTTCACGCGCAGCATCCGGAGGTGAGGATTCCGATTGTCGTGAGCGTGAGCGAATCGGGCGCGTCGGTCTATTCCGCCTCCGAGATCGCGCGCCGCGAGTTCCCCGACCTTGATCTCACCGTGCGCGGCGCGATCTCGATCGGCCGGCGTCTGCAGGATCCGCTCGCCGAGCTGGTGAAGATCGACCCGAAGGCGATCGGCGTCGGCCAGTACCAGCATGACGTGCAGCCGACGCTCCTCGGCAGCAAGCTTGACGAGGTCGTCGTCTCCTGCGTGAACGGCGTTGGCGTCGAGCTCAACACCGCGTCCGCCCCGCTCCTCGAGCGCGTCTCGGGGCTCTCCCCGTCGCTCGCGAAGTCCATCGTCGAGTGGCGCGATGCGAACGGCAAGTTCGGGAGCCGTGATGATCTCCACAAGGTGAAGGGCCTCGGGCCGAAGGCATTCGAGCAGTGTGCGGGCTTTCTGCGCATCCGCGGCGCGCGGAATCCGCTCGACGCCTCGGCGGTGCATCCCGAGCGGTACGCGCTCGTCGAGCGGATGGCGGGAGACCTCGGCCTCGGCGTCGGCGAACTCGTCGGCAACGCGACCGCCGTGAAGCGTATCGACATTCGCAAGTACATCGCGCCCGGCGTCGGGGAGCCGACGCTGAAGGATATCGTGTCCGAGCTCATCAAGCCCGGACGCGACCCGCGGCAGACGTTCGAGCCGCCGAAGTTCCGTGAGGACGTGACCAAGATCGAGGACGTCCGGGAGGGGATGAAGCTCGAGGGCGTCGTCACCAATGTGACGGCCTTTGGTGCGTTCGTCGACATCGGCGTCCACCAGGACGGGCTCGTCCACGTCTCGGAGCTCTCGGACGGATTTGTCTCCGATCCGGCGTCGGTCGTGAAGACGGGTGACCGTCTGCAGGTGACGGTGATTGGCGTCGATCGCGCCCGCGGGCGCATCTCGCTCTCGGCGAAGTCGAAGCCGACGATCGGCGGCGGTTCGGGCGGCGGCGGTTCGGGTGCGCGTCGGAGCGGTCCGCGCACGTCCTTTGCCCCCGCCTCAGGCTCCGGTTTCAGCTGCAACCCGTTCGCCAACCTCTGAGTGGTCCGCCAGGGACGTCGGCCCCTACCGCATTGTGCCTAAATATGATATAATCTACCCCATTTAAGGGGAAACTAGAGATGACACTGGCAGAACTCGAGACGGCGAGAGCGGAGAGCCTGAAGGAGATCGCGGCGGCGGCGGATGCCGCGGCGGTCGAGGCCCTGCGCGTCAGGTACATCGGGCGCAACGGGTCGATACCGGCGCTGATCAAGGCGATGAAGGACGTGCCGAAGGAGGAGCGTCCGGCGTTCGGCAAGGCGATTCAGGCGTGGCGGGCCGAGGTGGAGGCCGCGCTGGCGGCGAAGGGTGCCGGTGCGGCCGGAGAGAAGGCGGTGGACGCCGACCTCACGCTGCCCGGGCGCTGGTTCGATCTCGGCGTGAAGCATCCGCTCTCGCGGGTCATCGAGGAGACCGCCCGCATCTTCGGTCGGCTGGGCTTCACCGTCGCGGACGGTCCGGAGCTCGAGACGCGCTTCAACAACTTCACCGCGCTCAACACCCCGCCGCACCATCCCTCGCAGGACCGCACGGACACGTTCTGGTTCGGGGAGGACACGCTGCTGCGGACGCAGACCTCGCCGGTGCAGATCCGCACCATGATGGCGAACAAGCCGCCGATCCGCGTCATCTGTCCGGGGCGTACGTACCGACGCGACACGACGGATGCGACGCACTCGGCGAACTTCCACCAGATCGAGGGGCTTTACGTCGACACGCTACCGGCGAAGCCGGTGTCGCTCGCCGACCTCAAGAGCGTGCTCGCGTACTTCGCGCGCGAGATGATGGGCGATGGCGTGACGGTGCGTTTCCGTCCCCACTTCTTCCCGTTCACCGAGCCGTCGGTCGAGGTCGACTTCTCCTGCCATGTCTGCAAGGGCAAGGGGTGCGCGGTCTGCAAGCAGTCGGGGTGGATCGAGGTCGCGGGCGCCGGCATGGTCGATCCGCGGGTCTTCCGTCACGTCGGCTACGATCCGGAGAAGGTCTCGGGCTACGCCTTCGGCTTCGGCGTCGAGCGCATCGCGATGATCAAGTACGGCATTCCCGACATCCGCTGGCTCTACGAGAACGACGTCCGCTTCCTGAGCCAGCTCGGCTGAGCCATGACACTGCCGCAGAGGATTGCGCTCATCGTGCGGCGGGGGCTGGCGCTCCTGCATCCGTGCGTCTACGGCGAGCTCGGGTCGAAGAACTCGGTCGTCGAGCTCGCGGCGGCGCTTGAGCAGGAGATCGCGCTGCTCCAGCCCGGGGCGGATGCGCACGCAGTCGTCGAGGCGTTCGTCGCGCGGCTCGGCGAGGTGAAGCGCCTCGTCGAGACCGACGTCGAGGCGGCCTACGAGGGCGACCCCGCCGCGACGAGCCGCATGGAGGTCGTGATGGCGTATCCGGGGCTCTACGCGGTGACGATTCACCGTCTGGCGCACGAACTCTACCGGCTCAAGGTGCCGATCATCCCGCGCATCATGTCCGAGCTCGCCCATTCGAAAACGGGCATCGACATCCATCCCGGGGCGACGATCGGCGAGCATTTCTTCATCGACCACGGCACGGGGGTGGTGATCGGCGAGACGACGGTCATCGGGCGCAATGTGAAGCTCTACCAAGGGGTGACGCTCGGGGCGCTCTCGTTCGAGAGGGATCCGGTGACCGGTGCGCTCGTCAAGGGCATCAAGCGGCACCCGAACGTGGAGGACAACGTTGTCATCTACGCCGGGGCGACGATTCTCGGCGGCGAGACGACGATCGGCCACGACTCCGAGATCGGCGGCAACGTCTGGCTCAAGGACTCGGTGCCGCCGAACACGCGCGTGTACAACAAACCGCCGGCGCCCGAGATGAAGACGCGGTGCCCGGCGACCGACGATCGCCCTCGGTAGCAATCGACGGCAATCGAAAAGCAAAGGAAAAAACAATGGGTCTTTCAGTAGGCATCGTGGGTCTTCCGAACGTGGGCAAGTCGACGCTCTTCAACGCGCTGACGAAGCGGCAGCAGGCTGCGGCGGAGAACTATCCGTTCTGCACGATCGAGCCTAACAGCGCCGTCGTCGAGGTGGCGGATCCGCGCCTGGAGAAGCTCGCCGAGCTGGCGAAGCCCGAGCAGATCATCCGTGCAACCGTGGAGTTCACCGACATCGCCGGTCTCGTGAAGGGTGCCTCGAAGGGCGAGGGTCTCGGCAACAAGTTCCTCGCGAACATCCGCGAGTGCGATGCGATCCTACACGTCGTCCGGTGCTTCGAGAACGATGACATCATCCACGTCCAGGAGGGTGGCAACAAGTCGGCGCCGATCGACCCGGTGGGCGACGCGGAGGTGATTGAGACGGAGCTGGTCCTCGCGGACATGGAGCAGCTACAGCGGCGCTACGAGCGCATCCGCAAGGAGGCGCAGGCCAAGCCGCCGCTCCGTCCGGAGGCCGAGGCGTGCGCAGCCCTGCTGAAGCATCTCGAGGAGGGGAAGCCCGTGCGCACCTTCCAGCGGGCGGAGGGCGACCCGATCCTGAACGTCCTCAAGGAGCTGCATTTCCTCACGGACAAGAAGGTCATCTACTGCGCGAACGTGGCGGACGACAACGTGACGGGGGAGGGCAACGCGCATGTCGCGGCGCTGAGGGAGTACGCGGCGCGCGAGAATTCGGCGATGGTCGTCATCTGCGCACAGATGGAGGCCGACCTCGCGGGGCTGTCCGATGACGAGGCGAAGGAGTTCCTCCAGAGCTACGGGCTCGCGGAGTCGTCGCTCGACCGCACGATCAGGCTCGCCTACGAGACATTGGGCCTCGCGAGCTTCCTCACGGCGGGGCCGAAGGAGGTGCGGGCGTGGACGTTCCGCCGCGGCTGGAAGGCGCCGCGCTGCGCCGGGGTCATCCACACCGATTTCGAGAAGGGCTTCATCCGCGCCCAGGTCGTCGCCTACGAGGACTATGTGAAGTACGGCGGTGAGGCGGGTGCACGCGAGCACGGGGTGCTCCGTCCCGAGGGCAAGGACTACGAGATGAAGGACGGCGACGTCGTCGAGTTCCTCTTCAACAACTGACGGACGATACGGCAAACGCAGAAGACCCGAAAGGACACGCACCATGAGAATCAGACAGATCTCGATATTCCTCGAGAACAAGCCGGGGCAGCTCTCGAACATCTGCCGCGGGCTGGCGGACGCGGACATCAACATCGCCGCGCTGTCACTTGCCGACACGAGTGACTTCGGCATCGCGCGACTGATCGTCGATGACCATGAGAAGGCTAAGACGATGCTGGTCGAGCGCGGTCATGTCGTCAACGTGCGCGAGGTCATCGCGGTGTGCGTGCCGGATCGTCCGGGCGGCATGGCCGAGGTGATGCAGGTTCTCGACCAGGCCGAGGTGAACATCGAGTACAGCTATGCCTTCGCCTTTCACAGTGGCGAAAAGGCCGTGCTGGTGTTCCGGTTCTCCGACAACGCCAAGGCGGAGGCCGCGCTCAAGGCGGCCGGCTTCACCACGCTCGGCGAAGGCGAGGTGCTGAAGGGAAAATGAAATACCTTTCGACTCGCAAGGGGCTCGAGGCGACGAGCGCCGAGACCATCTTCAGGGGCCTCGCGCCCGACGGCGGACTCTATGTGCCGGCGATCCTGTCGACTGCCGGCGGGCATCTGCCCGACAATCAGTCGCTCGCCACCCTTCGCGCGGCCGAGGAGGCCGTGCTGGGCGTCCTGTTCGACGACCTGCCTACCGAGGTGCGTGCGGCGGCGGTGGACCGGCTGCTCGCGCGGTTCCCGGCCGAGGACCCGATTCCCCTCGTCGAGAGGGACGGCCTCCACATGCTGGAGCTCTTCCACGGGCGGACCGGCGCGTTCAAGGACGTGGCGCTCTCGATGTTGCCTGTCCTGATGCGGCACGCGGCGGGCGGCAAGCGCGTGCTCATCCTGACGGCGACGAGCGGGGATACCGGCTCGTCGGCGATGCAGGGGTTCGCCGGGGTGGACGGCACGGAGATCATCGTGTTCTATCCGGCGACCGGCACCTCGCGCATCCAACGCCTGCAGATGACGACGCCGGCGGAGCCGAACGTGCATGCCGTCGGCATCCGCGGCAACTTCGACGACGCGCAGGCGGCCGTGAAGCGCATCTTCGCGGATCCCGGGATCGCGGCGACCGCCGCTGCGCACGGCGTGACGCTCTCGAGTGCGAACTCGATCAACACCGGCCGGCTCGTGCCCCAGATCGCCTACTACGTGCTCGCCGGAGAAAAGCTCCGCCCCTCAACCCCTCAACCCATCTTTGATGTCGTCGTGCCGTCGGGGAACTTCGGCAACATCCTCGCGGCCTACTATGCGAAGCTGCTCGGCTCGCCGATCCGCCGCCTGGTCGTCGCCTCGAACGTCAATGACGTGCTGGCGCGATTCGTGAAGACGGGCGTGTACGATCCGGGGGAGAGGTTCGTCGTCACCAACTCGCCGTCGATGGACATCCGCAAGTCGTCGAACGTCGAGCGGCTCCTGTGGCTCGTCAACGACGGCGACTGCGAGGAGGTCTCGAGGCTCATGTCCGACCTCGAGACGAAGGGACGCTACGAGCTGCGCCCGGCGGCGAAGGAACGCCTCCTGGCGGACTTCGCGGGCGGCGTCGCCACGCCGGAGGAGACGGAGGCCGAGATGCGGCGCCTGCGCATGGCGTGTGGGTATCTCGTCGATCCGCACACGGCGGTCGCCACATGCGTCGCGAAGCGGCTCGGGTATCCGCAGGACGGCGTGCCCTGCGTAGTCGCGGCGACGGCGACGCCGTACAAGTTCCCCGAGACGTGCCGACGGGCGTTCGGCGCGGATGTCCTCGACGATCCGCCGCCGAGCATCCGCGCGCTCGAGAGCCTGCCGGTCGTCCAGCGCGAGGTAGTCGACATCGGGGAGATCGACCAGGCCGTTCTGAGGAGGATCCAGAGGTGAAGCGGGCGACGGTCAACGGGGTCGCGATCAGCGGCGAGGCGGTGGCGTTCGAGCTGGACCGGCTCGTGCGGTTCTACACCAGCCACGGCATGACGGCCGAGGAGATCAAGGGCGCGCTTCCGCAGCTGCAGGAGAAGGCCCTCGACCAGGCGATCGGCGCGCGGCTTCTACTGGATCGCGCGCAGCAGCTCGACATTCCCGTCACTGTGGCGGATGTCGACGCCGAGGTCACGAAGGTCGTGGCGCAGGTCGGCGGCGAGGAGAACTACCGCAAGGCGCTCGCGGCGCAGGGACTCACGGATGAGCGCTTTCGCAAGGAGCTGGAGAAGGGCGCTCGCGTGAACCGGCTCGTCGAGCAGGCATGCGTGGGGGTGCCAGACCCGACCGACGCGGAGGTTGCCGAGTTCTACGAGGCACACAAGGCGCAGTTCGCGAGCGCCTCGCAGTCGCTTGGCGACGTTCACGACCAGATCAAGGACCTCCTCCGCCACCAGGTGCGCGGACGCGCCATGGACGCCTTCGTCGCCGAACTCCGCACCCAGGCCAGGGTGGAGATCGTCGAGGGCGCGGCAAATGCCCATTGATTTTCGGGGGCCGTTAATGGTATAATCCTCTCCATGACTATCAAACTCAAGCCAAAGAAGGCGTCGGCGGCGGCGGAGACCCCGGCAACGGCAGCGACCCCGACAGCGCCCGTATCGGGCGGAGCGACGATCGCCGATCGCTTCAAGCTGGATGCGCCGGATCCGAAGGCGGCCAAGGCGTCGACCGGGAAGGGTACGCTGATCACCGTTCTCGCCGCGCTCCTTGCGCTTGGCGTCGCGGGCGTCCTGACCTTCATCATCTATCAGCACTGGGAGTTCCTCAAGTCCGCCTGACGATGAGACCAAGGGATGTGATGCGTCTCCCCGCCGCGCGGGCGGCGGTGCGACTTGCCCTGGACGAGGACCTGGGCGCGAGGTGGTGCGATGCCACCTCCGAGGCGCTCGTGGACCCGAAGGCCGTTGCGACAGGCGAGATCTACTCGAAGGGCACGGGCTGCGTCGTCGCCGGGGCGACCGTGGCGCGGGCCGTTCTGAAGGCCGTCGACCCGAAGATCGCGGTGCGCATTCTCCGTCCGGACGGTTCGACCGTGAAGCCGGGTGAGCCGATCCTCGTCTTTCGCGGCAAGGCGCGCTCGATTCTCGCGGCGGAGCGCACGGCGCTCAACTTCATGCAGCGCCTCTGCGCGACGGCGACGCTCACGCGGCGGTTCGTGGACGCGACGCGCCGATACGGCACGCTCATCCTCGACACCCGCAAGACGACCCCGGGGCTGCGTGTCTTCGAGAAGTACGCCGTCGTCTGCGGCGGCGGCACGAATCACCGCCTCGGGCTCTACGATCGCGTGCTGATGAAGGACAATCACCGCCGGCTTTGGCGCGGCGGCGATCCGGACGCGCTGGACCAGGCGGTCGTCGCCGCTCGGCGGCGCTTTCCGCGCCTCGAGGTCGAGGTGGAGGTCGAGAGCCTGCGCGAGTGCGAAAGCGCGCTGAAGGCCCGTCCGGAATGGATCATGCTGGACAACATGTCCTGCGCCGACATGCGCAAGTGCGTGCGGCTGTGCAAGGGCGAGGTGAAGACGGAGGCCTCGGGCGGCATAACGCTCGAGCACGCCCGCGAGGTCGCGGCGACAGGCGTCACGGCGATCTCGCTCGGCTGCCTCACCCATTCGGCTGGATCGGTCGACTTGTCGCTCGAATGGCGCGCCGTCTGAGCGCGGACAACGGATTGAAAGGGGATGGCCATGACAATCAGGGGTTTGCTCGAGAAGTGGGCGGGGGAACAGCCGGACCTGGAGGCGCTTCGCTACTGCGAGGACAAGGTCTGGAAGTCGCGCTCCTACGGCGAGATGCTTCGCGGCGTGCGCGAAGTCGCCGAGGGCTACGGGCAGCGATTCGGGCTCGTGCCGCGCGAGGAGAACGCGGCGATCATCCTGCCGAACGGACCGATCTGGATGGAATCCTACCTCGCCCAGTGCGGCATCGGCGCGGCGGTCGTGCCGATCGACCCGAAGCTGCACAACGACGAGGTCGCCTACGTGCTGCGCGACGCCCAGGTGCGGGTGGTCACCACCGACCTCGCCCACCTGAAGATGATGGTGACCATCGCCCGGGACCTGCCCGACCTGCGCGGAATCGTGATCGTCGATGGCAAGGTGCATGACGGCCAGCGCATCGGCGATCGGATCGCCGTCCTCGAGTACGAGCGCCTGCGCATCCCCGGCGGCGGCGCCTGGTACGATGCGCACGTCGCCGAAGCGAGCGACATCGCCTCGATCATCTACACCTCGGGCACGACGGGCAAGCCCAAGGGCGCGATGCTCACCCACGACAACTTCATCAAGGACGTCTCCGGCGCGATCGCCGGCTTCGGCGCCCCGCTCGGCGCAAGCGATTCGTTCTTCGTCGTCCTGCCGCTCTTCCACGCCTTCTCCTTCACGACGAACTTCGTGGTGCCGCTCTACTGCGGGGCGCGGATGTTCTTCATGCAGTCGCTTCGCACCATCGGCAAGGACATCCACGACCTCCGCCCGACCGTGCTCCTTGCCGTGCCGCTTCTCGCCGAGAAGCTCCATGACAAGATTGAGGACGGTCTCCGCAAGTCGCGCGTCGCCCAGTTCCTGATGAAGATCGGCCTGCGCGGTCCCGTCATGCACATGGTGAAGCTCAAGCTCGGCGGCAAGTTGCGGTTCATAATCACTGGCGGCGCGCCGTGCCCGCGTCACGTGATCGAATGCTTCAACCGCATCCACGTGCGCTTCCTCGAGGGCTACGGCCTCACCGAGTGTTCGCCGGTCGTTTCGGTCTGCCCGCCTGAACTACCGAAGATCGGCACCATCGGCCTGCCAGTGAAGGGCATCGAGGTGCGCCTCGCCGACAAGAACGACCAGGGCGTCGGCGAGCTCCAGATCAAGGGCCCGATCGTGATGCAGGGCTACTACCACAACCCAGACGCCTCCGAGGAGGTGTTCGACGACGATGGCAAGGGCGGGCTCTGGCTCCGCACCGGCGACCTCGCGTCGATGGACGAGGACGGCTTCATCACCATTCGCGGACGCAAGAAGGCGCTGATCGTCAACCGCGAAGGAAAGAACATCTATCCCGAAGAAGTCGAGATCATGATCGCCAAGGAACCGGCCGTGCAGGATGTGGTCGTGATCGGCTACACGCAGGGTGACGATCCGGGCGAGAAGGTCGGCGCCGTCATCTACCCGAACGAGGACTGGTTCCGCCGCGAGTACGGCGGCAAGCTGCCGCCGTGGGAGGAGGTCGAGAAGGTTGCCACCAAGCGTGCCCAGGAGAAGTGCGCGGAGCTCGCCGACTACAAGCGCATCCGCAAGGTCCGCGTCTCGAAGGAGCCGCTGGTGCGCACCTCGATCGGCAAGGTGAAGCGCGTCGCCTACAAGGGGACGCTCGATGAGAAGTGAATGCCTTCTCCCCTCTATCTCATCTACCTTGAATGGCCCGAGAAGTGCTTCCGCATCAGCACGGATGATCTTCGCTACCTGCGCACGCTCGTGCCGAAGGGCAGCCGCGTGGTGCGTGTGCGCGATGACACCGGGTTCATGAGGGCGCTGCCCCGGGCGACGCACGCAATCGTCTGGCGCTTCCGCCGGGAATGGTTCGCCCGGGCCTCGCGGCTTCGCGTGCTGGCGACACCGGCGGCCGGACAGGAGCTCGTGCCAACGGCCGGCCCGCCCGGCGTCACGATTCACTTCGGCCACTACCACGGCGCGATCATGGCCGAGAGCGTGGCGGGCTTCATGCTTGCCTGGTCGCGCGGGTTCTTCGCGGTGCGTTACGCCCCGCCCCGCGTGGCCGCGTGGCCGCGCACCTGGCTCTCGGAGCGCTGCGCCGAGGTCGCCGGCACCACAGCCGTGATCGCCGGCTACGGGCACGCCGGTCGCGCAATCGGCCGCCAGCTCGCCGCGCTGGGTGTCACCGTCTACGGAATCACGCGCCATGGGATCTTTGCGGGCGACAGGCACCTTGCGGGTGTGACGCGCGCGCGCCTCCTGAAGAAGGCCGACTGGTTCGTGCTGGCGCTCCCCTCGACGACAGGAACGGACAACTTTCTCGGCGCTGCGCTCCTCAAGCAGCTGCCGCGGCGCTGCGTGGTCATCAACGTCGGGCGCGGCAACGCGATCGATGAGCGTGCGCTGCTCGCCGCGCTCCGCGCGCACCGTCTCGCCGGCGCCTATCTCGACGTCTGCAAGCGCGAGCCGACTCTCAATCCTGACGGCCGTCGGCAGCCGTCGATGGCGGTCGATGACTCCGGGTTGCCGCCCAACTGCATCGTGATGCCCCATGCCTCGGCATTCTCGCCGCTGTACCTTCGGCGCTGCTTCAAGGAACTCAAGGATGACGGGTGCCTTTGAGGTCGCGAGCGTCGAGGAGACCTGGGCGCTGGCGAGACGCCTCGCCGCCGAGCTGAAGCCGGGCGATGTCGTTTGCCTCGAGGGCGATCTCGGCGCCGGCAAGACCACCTTCACCCAGGGGCTGGCCGCGGCGCTCGGCGTCAGCGGACGTGTCACGAGCCCGACCTTCTGCATCGTGCAGGAGCATCGGCTGCAGTCGACGGCCATCGATTGCGATCGGATGCCCCCGACCGCCGTCGATCGCCCCCTGCTGCTCGTCCATATCGATCTCTACCGACTCCACGGCGAGGATGACGTTCTCGCGATCGGCTGGGAGGACTACCTCGCCGAGGGCGCGATTCTCGTGGTCGAATGGCCCGAGCGGGCGGGCTCGCTCATTCCACCCGATGCGCGCCACATCGTCTTCACCCACCTTGACGGCGAGGAGTCCCGTCGGATCGTCTTCTCGTGAAAAACGGCCGGGGCGCTTGCATTGCGCAGGTGGTCGGGATTTGCTATACTACCAGCGATCCTCTTCAGGAGAGGTGAGCCGAAACAAACGAAAGAAAAGGAGTTGAGAACTGACATGAACAAGCCGATTGCCTGCCTTGCCGTGCTGCTGTCCGCAGCTACCCTCGTCGCCGAGGGGCCCGCCTTGAACTGGAACGTCAACGATTGGGAGCCGTGGACCCCGACACTGGATGCCGCGCCGGCCGCGGGCTTCCATGGACGTCTCGCGGGCATCGAGCGCATCACGGCCCAGAATGCCGTCGGCGACGAGTCGGTGCGGACCTGGCGGGCGACCGCCTGGCGCAACGAGCGTGTCAACGGGCAGTTCGTCGTGTGGAGCGCGGAAGGCGAGAAGCAGCTTCGTCTCGAGCCCGGCGATCTCGTCTCGTCCGCGGGACGCATCCCCGCCGCTGCCGTGCGGGGGCGCTTCGTGCGCTATGTGCGCGCCTCGCTCATCAAGGGCGACCGTGTCATCGTGCCGGAGCAGTTCGTCGGTGACTGCCTTGATGATGCCGCGACCACCGACACCGGCTGGCTGGACCTGCCGAAGAACGGGTTCCGCCCGGTGTGGGTGACGGTCACCGTGCCGCGGGATGCCGCGCCGGGTCTGTATCGCGGCACGTTCGCCGTGAAGGCCTTCGGCGGCAAGCGACTGGAGTTCCCCGTCGAGCTCGAGGTGCGTGCCGAGTCGCTGGCGGATCCGAAGGACTGGTCGTTCTTTCTCGACCTCTGGCAGCATCCGTGGGCGGTTGCGCGCTACCACCACGTCGTGCCGTTCTCCGCCGCGCACTTCGCCCGCCTGGAGCCGCTCCTCAAGGAGCTGGCGTCTGGCGGACAGAAGACTGTCACCGCGACAATCACCGACCTGCCGTGGGATCACCAGAACTTCGACGCCTACCGCACGATGGTCGAGCACGTGAGGGGCGCCGACGGCTCCTGGACGCACGACTACGCGATCTTCGACTCCTGGGTCGCCTTTGCGCTGAAGTGCGGGCTCGGGCCGCAGATTCACTGCTACACGATGGCGTCGTGGGGCAACATAGTCTACTATGTCGACGGGTCGACGGGCGATCGTCTCGCCGTCGAACTCAAGGCGGGCACACCCGAGCACGAGGCGTTCTGGGGTCCGTTCCTCGAGGACTTCTCGCGGCATCTTGCGGCGAAGGGCTGGCTGGACCAGACATTCATCGCGCTGGATGAGCGTACGCCCGAGGAGCTGCAGGCAAGCGTCGACTGCGTGAAGCGTCATGCGCCGCGCCTTCGTGTCGCGATGGCCGGCAACAAGCCTCCGAGTGCGTTCGAGGGCATCGAGGTCCACAACTACTCCTCGGCAATGTCGTGCATGACCCCGAAATTCCTCGCCGAGGCATCCGATCGCCGGGCGAAGGGTTTTGTCACGACCTATTACATCTGCTGCGGCCCGCTCCGCCCGAACACCTTCACCACGAGTCCGCTCGAGGAGGCGCGTTGGCTCGGGCTCTTCGCGTCCGCGAAGGGGTTGGACGGAATGTTGCGCTGGGCGGCGTTCAACTGGCCGCGTGATCCGCTCGCCGACAGCACGTTTCCGGGGCACCGCGGAAAGGGGTCGTGGCGTCCGGGTGACACGTACCTGCTCTATCCTGACGGGCGCGCATCCGCGCGCTGGGAGACGTTCCGCGACTCGGTCGAGAACTTCGAGAAGATCCGCCAGCTGCGCGCGGCCGGCAAGGCGACGGCGGCGCTGGACGAGGCGCTGAAGGCGCTTGAGTTCGACTCGAAGGCCGCAGCGAACCGTCAGGCGGCCGTGTGGGTGGTCGACGCGGATCGCGTCGAGGCGGCGATCGACGCCGCGTCCGCGCGCTGAACCGGGCGATGAGGATCGAGGTCATCGAGCCGCACGGCCTGTGCGCCGGCGTGAACGCGGCGATCGCGTGCGCTCTGCGGCTCAGGGACGTCTACTGTCTGCACGGGCTCGTCCACAACGAGATCGTCATCGATGAGCTCAAGGCGCTTGGCTATCGTTTTGTCGAGCGCATCGAGGACGTGCCCGAGGGCGAGACCGTCCTCTTCTCCGCGCACGGGGTGAGTCCGCAGGTGCGCGAGATCGCCGCCCGCCGGCGGCTTCACGTGATCGACACCACCTGCCCGTTCGTCACCCGCGTGCACCGCGCGGCACGGGATTTCTCGGATCGCGGACTGCCTGTCATCATCCTCGGCGATTCCGATCATGCGGAGGTGAAGGGAATCGCGGGGGAGATCAAGCCGCGTCGGCCGCGCGCGAGCCAGCGCGTCGGCGTCGTCGCCCAGACCACGATGGACGCGGACGAGGTGGCCGCGCGCGTTTCGGAGCTGCGCAAGACCTATGAGGTCGAGGCGATGGCCGACGTCTGCACGGCGACGAAGGAGCGCCAGGACGCGGTGAAGCGTTTCTGCGCGGCGCCTGGCTCGCGCGGCGTGCTGGTGCTGGGGAGCGGAACGTCGGCGAACACGAAGCGGCTCGTCGCCGTCGCCGAGCGGTGCGGTGCGCGGGCGTTCCGCGCGGGCACGCTGGACGAGCTCGAGCGGATCGACTTCGGCGACGTCGAGACGCTGGGCGTGACGAGCGGCGCCTCGACGCCGGAGCGATTCTTCGACGAGGCGGTGAAGTTCCTGCGCCACGTGCCCCGCCACCTGGCGATCATCATGGACGGCAACGGACGCTGGGCGATGCGTCGCGGCAAGCGCCGCGGCGAGGGCCATGTCGCAGGGGCGCGTACGCTCGCCAATGTCCTCAGGTGGTGCGGAGCGCGCGGCATCCGCTACCTCACCGTCTATGCGTTCTCCACTGAGAACTGGAAGCGTCCGAAGGAGGAGGTGGACGGGCTCATGAACCTCTTCGTTAAGATGCTGCGGTCGAAGGCGCTCGACTTCGTGCACAACAAGGTGCGCTTTCGCATGATCGGACGCCGCGGGGATCTTTCGTCTCGGCTCAATGCCGCGATCACGCGGCTGGAGGAGAGCACGCGCAATTTCAAGCGCGAGTTCATCGTCGCGATCTCCTATGGCGGACGGGCCGAGATCGTGGATGCGGTGAACGCCGCGATGCGCGCCGGCGAGCCGATCACCGAGGAGACTTTCCGCAACTACCTCTACGCGCCGGATGTGCCCGATCCCGACCTGGTGATACGCACGAGCGGCGAGCTGCGCACGTCGAATTTCCTGCTCTGGGAGACGGCCTACAGCGAATACTACTTCACCGACGCCCTCTGGCCCGACTTCACCGAAGCCGAGCTCGACCGGGCGCTCGCTGACTACGCGAAACGGCACAGGAGGAAGGGCGGAACATGATACGCATGTGGGGAGCGGCGATTCTCGTGACGCTGGCGGCGCTCTGTGCGAGCGCCGAGGTCCAGGTCATCAACGGTAGGAAGTACGAATGCAAGGACGGCCTATGCACGCTCGTCGAGGATGGGAATGCGCCCCGGTCCTCGACAGCCGCCGATGGCAATCGACAACTGCCGAGATCGGCCGACGCGACGCCTTCGTTTCGCATCGCACAGGGCTACATGCCGGCCGATCTTTTCATCGCCTTCCTCGAGAATCGCGAGGAGAACCCACTGGGCGACTCCGGCATCTGGCTCACGCTCCTGCTGGTGCTGCTGGGCGGGCTCGCGATGAACCTCACGCCCTGCGTGCTGCCGATGATCCCGATCAACCTGATCGTGATCGGGCGTTCGGCTCGGCGCGGCGCGGCCTACGGGCTCGGCATTGCGCTCGCCTACGGGGCGCTGGGCCTCGCGGCGGCCTTCGGCGGACTCGCTTTCGGCGCGATTCAGGGCAACCCCTGGTTCAACCTGGCCGTCGCGATCATCTTCGTGCTCCTGGCGCTGGCGCTTCTCGATGTCTTCTTCATCGACCTCTCGCGGTTCCGGCCGAGTCTTTCCTCCCCCTCGTCGGCGACGCCAGGATCCTCCCGGCCGTTCTTCCCCTTTCTCATGGGCGCGCTCTCGGCGGTCCTGGCCGGCGCCTGCGTGGCGCCGGTGCTCATCTCGGTGCTGCTGCTGACCGCGGATCTCGTGGCGAAAGGCAACCGGCTTGCGGTTCTGCTGCCGTTCGTGATGGGGCTCGGCATGGCGTTGCCATGGCCCTTCGTTGGCGCGGGGATGAAGGTGCTACCGCGTCCGGGCACGTGGATGAGGGGCGTGAACCGCGTCTTCGCCGTCGTTGTGCTGGGCTTCGCCGCGTGGTATGGTCTGCTGGCTTGGCGCGGGTTCCGTCCGGTGGCACCCGACCGCGCGCAGTCGATCGCGGTCGATGGGCTCGCGGAGGTGCTCGCGACCGCACGGCGTCCCGTGCTGGTGGACTGCTGGGCGACCTGGTGCAAGAACTGTGCGGCTATGGACGCGGTGCTCGCGTCGCCGGAGGTGAAGAAGGCCCTTGAGCCCTATACGGTGATCCGCGTCCAGGCGGAGGACATCGCCGCGCTTCAGCGGGTGCCCGGCTGCGAGGGCATCAAGGGCCTGCCAGCGTTCCTTGTCGCCGAATGACCTCCGTGCCTCGCGTTTTCTTGCCGCAAAGTCCGCAAAGAATCGCCGTGGATCAGGCGATGGAGTTCCTGATGTCGTCGAACTCCGGCTTGGACTTGGTGACGCCATAGCCGGTGCCGGTCTTGACGCGCACTCCATCGGGGCCGGGCTCGACGTGGCGGTCGAGCTCGTAGCGTGTGAGATCGGCGCGGCGCACGCCGAAGGTCGAGGTGACGCGCAGCATTTCTGTTGCGAGGGCGTCCGCCTGCTCGGGGGTGACGAGAACCGTGAGCAGGTGCGCGGGGCGCCCCTTCTTCATGAGGATCGGCGCGACCGCGACGTCCAGCGCCCCGGCGGCGCGCAGCTGCTCGCAGGCGAAGGCGAGCTGTTCGCCGGTCATGTCGTCGATGTTCGCCTTGAGTTCCGTGACGCATCCGTTCGGCCCTCCCGTCCCGGCGGCGTCCTCTCCCCAGAACGCGCGTAGCACGTTCGGACGGTCCGTAAGCTCGCGTGTGCCGCAGCCGGTTCCGATGCGGCGCACGGCCATCGGCGGCATCGGGCCGAAGCCGCTCGCGAAGTGGCGGAGGAGCGCCGCGCCAGTGGGCGTGAGCAGTTCGCAATCGGCGGCACCGGAAGTGAAGGGGATGCCCGTGAGCAGGTTCGCCGTCGCCGGCGCGGGAACGGGGAGGAGCCCGTGGGCGCAGCGGACGAAGCCGCCGCCGACTTCGGGCGTGGCGGCGAGGACGCGATCCGGCGAGAGCTCCTCGATGAGGGTCGTGACGGCGGCGATGTCGCAGATCGCGTCCATCGCGCCGACCTCGTGGAAGTGCACCTCGGTGACCGGCACGCCGTGGGCCTTCGCCTCCGCAGCGGCGATCAGTTCGTAGACGGCCTTGACGTGGGCCTTGGCGCCATTTGAGATGAGCAGTGCGTCAATGATCGCCGAGATCTCCGCCATCGAGGCGTGGTGATGGTGATGATGGTGATCGCCGTGCTCGTGGTGATGGCCCTCGTGCTCGTGGTGATGTTCGCCATGCTCGTGATGGCGGCGGCCTTCGACCTCGCCGTTGACGCTGACGGTGACGGCCGTTCCCCGGAGGCCGCCGCGTCGGGTCTCGGTGGCGGTGACGCTCACGCCGGCGAGTCCTATGGCGTTGAGGCGCGCGAGCGAGGTCGCGCGATCGGGAACGAGGTCGAGGAGCGCGGAGGTCATCATGTCGCCCGCTGCGCCGGTTCTGCAGTCAAGGTAGAGGGTGGTCATGAGAGGGAAGCGTTCGGTTTTCGGATGCTGTCGTCGGCCGTCGATTGCCGCAGGTGGTTGATTTTCGAGGCGAGGACGGCGGCGCCGAAGCCATTGTCGATGTTGACGACGCTCACGCCCGCGGCGCAGGAGTTGATCATCGCCAGCAGTGCGGCGAGCCCGTCGAACGCCGCGCCGTAGCCGACGCTCGTCGGTACCGCGATGACCGGCGCGGACGTGAGCCCGCCGATCACCGTCGCCAGCGCGCCTTCCATCCCGGCGATTGCGATGACGACGGACGCCTCCTGGATCTCCCGCACGTGCGCGAGCAGACGCTCCAGGCCGGCGACGCCGACGTCCTCCAGACAGCGCACGCGGTTGCCGAGCGCGGCGGCCGTCTGCGCCGCCTCCGCGGCGACGGCGCGGTCGCTCGTGCCGCCGGTCGCGACGACGAT
>CACYCW010000230.1 GCA_902773015.1 uncultured bacterium | reverse complement strand
TTCCTTGGTCCTCACAATTCCGGTGCGATCACGATGCTCCAGCATGTCCTTTCCACCGGGAAGCGATAGCGGTCGAGCGGAATGGGTCCGCAGTTGTTGCACCCAAGGCCGGTCTGGCGGCAATCGAGCGAGAGGCATACCTCCTCGCGCGGGATCAGCGGATTGCGGCGGCGCGGCTCGCCCGGACGATGCCGGGCTCCGTCGAGATCCTCCTTAGTGAAGTGAAGTGCCTGCACCATCATCGGCGAGCCGACCGCAGCAAATCGCACACCGCGTCCGTCTTTTGGATCCGTGAACTCCACCCACCGGACGTCCGTCTTGCCGCCACAGTCTTGCGGACGGATGTAGGCGACGTACTGCTCCGCCACCGTCGAACGCCATTGCGCGATGTCGCAGCCGGTGCACCGGTCGACCGCGTTCTCCCACGGACCGCGTCCGTACCAGCGCATCCCCTCGAGCGCCCCGTCGAGACGCATGAACACGCCGATGCGCGGCAACGCAGGCACATCGCCGAACGGCTCCAACGTGTTGTCGACGCGTAGGCGCCCCGCAGCGTCAAGCGTCCATTCCGCCACATGCTCGAAACCGCCCGACTTCGCCCCTGTAACGCGGACGGGGCACGTCACCTTCGCCGCGCCCGAGACGAGGCGCTCGACGCGCATCGCTTGCGGATGGAACGTGAGTTGCGTGAGCCCCGCCGCGAGGAACGGCTTACGCATCCAGTCATCGGAATCCGTGAACGCCCGCTCGACCTGGAGCCGAGGACCGTGGACGATTCCGGCGCGGTCCTCGACGATTCGCTTGCCGCCCAGGACGAGCCGCGACAGCGTGCCCGTCCGGCGGGAGAAGACGGCCTCGGCGCGCGGCGCACGCAGCGTGATGGCGTCCGCAGTCTCCCCAACCTCGACTCTTCCCTCCGCCGGCGCCGGAGCCGCGAGCGTCCGCGTCGCACCGTACGCGAGCTGGTTCCACGCCACCTCGTAGCCGCGTGGCGCCCACTTCGCATCGCGTCGCAGACGGAACGAGACGCGGTAGAAATGCTCCTTGGCCGGATCGATCGCCGTCCGCGGGCGCGGCAGTTCGATGCGACCCTTCGCACGCGGCGCCACGTGCGGAAGCATGAGCGTTCCTCCCTCGACTCTGACGCCGTCGGCGAAGAGCTCCCACGTCCCCTCCAGCACTTCATCGGCGAACGTGAACTCGTAGCGGTTCCAGAACTCCGCTTCGCCGGATGCGGCGTCAGCGCACGACACCTCGACCGGCTGTTGCACGTGCTTCACCTCGTTGAGCTTCGCGGACGGGGTGCGGAAGGCATCGACCAGTCCGTTCGCGCAGTAGGGGCCGTCGTTCGGCTGCTCGTCGTGGTCTCCACCGTAACCGAGGTGGCGGATGCGCCGTCCGTCCGCGCCGACGCGATCGGTATCGATCCACATCGCCTGATCGATCCAATCCCAGATGCAGCCGCCGGCGAGCTTGTCTGATTCGTAGAAAACGTCCCAGTACTCCTTCAGGTTGCCCATGCCGTTGCCCATCGCGCACCCGTATTCCATCAGAAAGAACGGCAGCGGGTCGGCGATGCGTTCGCGTATCCAATCCAGCCGGCTGTACTGTCCGCCGGTCATGTCGGAATCGTCCCAGACCGGCGAGAACGGATGGTTCTTCGTGCTTTTCCAGCCGACGCCGTGATAGGGCGTCACCGGATCGATCGCGCGGATTGCCTCGCGCACCTTGGCAACGCCACGCCCCCAGCCGCACTCATTGCCGAAGCTCCACATCGCGATCGCCGCGTGGTTGCGGTAGAATCGCACCTGGCGGACGTTGCGCTCGACGATCGTGTGCCACCACTCGGGACGCTCGGGCAGGCAGTCCTCGCGATAGCCGAAACCGTGCGACTCGACGTTCGCCTCGGCGCAGAGGTAGAGCCCGTACTCGTCGCAGAGATCGTAGAACCGACGGTCGAACGGATAGTGGCTCGTGCGCACGAAATTGATGTTGTTCTGCTTCATCAGCCTGACATCTGCAAGCATTTCCTCGTACGACACGGTGTAGCCGTTGTCGACACTCATCTCATGACGGTTGACGCCCTTGATCTTCTGGGGTCTGCCGTTGACGAGGTAGAGGCCGTCCTTGACCTCGATCCGACGGATGCCCACCTTGGTCCGCCGCTCATCGCCTTCCGTCTTCATCACGAGCGTGTAGAGGTAGGGGTCCTCATCGCTCCAAAGCCGCGGCGAGGCGAGCGTGAGCGCGCCGTCGGCAAAGGTGCCGACATTGCGCCCCTCTGCGTCCATGAGCGTCGCCTCCACGGGCTTCGGACAGCCGACCTTCAGATGAAGCGTCCAGTTGACGTAGTCCGCATCGGGCTCGCAAGAGAAAGCGAAGTCGGCGATGCCGTCCTTCGGTTCGGCGTAGAGCGTCACGTCGCGGAAGATGCCGGCGTAGCGGATCATGTCCTGGTCCTCGTAGTAGCTGCCATCGCACCACTTGCGGACCTTGACGGCGAGGAGGTTCGCCGAGCCGTCGGCGGCGACGAAGTCCGTGACGTCGAACTCGGAGGGCAGCCGGGCGTCCTCGAAGTAGCCGACGCGGCGTCCGTTGAGCCAGATCTCCGCGCAGGAGGCGACGCCGTCGAAGCGCAGGACCACGCGCCGTCCCTTCCAGGCCGTCGGCACCGCAAAGCGCGTGCGGTAGCACATCGTCGGGTTGTACTTCGGATCGATCTTCGGCGGGGTCTTGCCATGTGGGTACTTGATGTTCACGTAGTGCGGTACGCCCCAGCCGCGCGTCTCGACGCACGAGGGGACGTCGATTGCGAACCAACCGGAGGCGTCAAAGTCAGGCTTTTCGAAGGCGGCCGGCGCCTGGTCAGGCGAGCCCGTCCACCAGAAGTCCCACGTACCGTTCAACGACTGCACGAATCCTTCCAGCGGAAGATAGGTGCGCGCCTCGAGACGGTTCTCGGCGTTGACCGCCGGATCCTCCCAGGGCTGCGGACGATTGAGCGCGAGCGCGCTTGTCCCGCTGAGCATGAACAGCGCCGCGACCGCCAGATGCGCACCCGCTACTCCATTCTCCTTCGTCATGTCTCCTACTTCCTTTCCGTGCGCGGCAGCAGGACCTCCAGCCGCAGGCGCTCCGCCATGTCGTTGACCGAAGGAACTCACTCGAGGCCGATGGCGCCGTCCAGGAGCGCCATCCCCTCGGGGGTGTCGGAGAGAACGTCCAGGCCGGCGATGAGGGAGCGGCTCGCGTCGGCGGCGGAACGGGTCGCGGCCAGGTAGAGATAGCACCCCTTGCCGCCCTCGCCCACCATCACAAGGTCCTTCTCGGCGAATCCAGCGACCGGCATGGCGAGGCCGGTCTTGCCGATGCGGAAGAACAGCTGCTCGAAAAGCCCTTCGTGCGGCAGGAGGGAGACCATCGGATGCGACTTGAGCGCCGCGCCCATCTGCTCGGTCATGTACCACCAGCCTAGCGTGACGTTGGGCTTGCCAGTCTGGTTCGCGATCGAGACGACCCGCTTGCCTGCGGCGAGGGCTGTCTTCTCAAGCTCCCCTCCCCAGGCGACGATGACCGTGTCGACGGACGCTAGATGACTCGGCTCCGCCGCCGTCAACTTCACGAGCCCGGGATAACGCGGAGCGAGCGCATCGTAGAACGCCGTCTCGCAGGCAATCCGCGTCCCGTTTCGTGGCGAGCGCCTCGGAAAGAGCCAGTAGCGCCAGCTGTTCCTCACCCCACCGGCCTCGGCTTCTAGAACGGCAGGGCACGCCTTCCCGATCGTCGGAATCGTCACCTGCGCCTCGGCGATCCGGCGCACGCCTCCGAGCGGAAGGTCGCCTA
>CACYCW010000229.1 GCA_902773015.1 uncultured bacterium | reverse complement strand
CGTCTTCTCGGACGCGAAGAAGCGCGCGCCGTGCATCGTCTTCATCGACGAGATCGACTCGATCGGCCAGAAGCGCACGGGCGCCGGTGCGCTCGGCGGCAACCACGCCTACGAGCAGACGCTGAACACGATGCTCGTGGAGATGGACGGGTTCGACGCCAACGAGGGCGTGATCGTGATCGCGGCGACGAACCGGCCGGACACGCTGGACTCCGCCCTGCTGCGGCCGGGGCGCTTCGACCGCCAGGTGGTGGTTGAGCTGCCGACGCTGAAAGGCCGCGAGGAGATCCTCCGGCTTCACGGCAAGAAGATCACCTTCGCGCCGGACGCGGATCTGACGCGCGTCGCGCGCGGGACGCCAGGCTTCTCCGGCGCCGATCTCGCGAACCTCCTGAACGAGGCCGCCCTTCTCGCGGTGCGCAAGAAACTCGACGGCGTGGACATGGCAACGCTCGACGAGGCGCGCGACAAGGTCATCTGGGGCCGCGAGCGCAAGTCCGCCGGCTACTCGCAGAAGGAGCGCGAGACGACGGCGTGGCACGAGGCGGGGCACGCCCTGCTGCAGGTGCTCCTGCCGGACGCGGATCCGCTGCACAAGGTGACGATCATCCCGCGCGGGCGGGCGCTCGGCGCGACGATGTCGCTGCCCGATCACGACGTGCTGAACCACACGCGGAGGCACTACCTCGCCGAGATCCGGATCTGCTGCGGCGGGCGCATCGCCGAGGAGCTCTTCACGGGCGACATCTCCACCGGCGCGGCGCAGGACATCGCGCAGGCGACGTCCATCGCCCGCGACATGATCTGCCGCTTCGGAATGAGCGAGAGGTTCGGCTTCCAGGCGTTCCAGGAGCGCAGCCCCTTCTCGGGCGACGCGCAGCCCCCCGCGTTCAGCGAGGAGACCTCGCGCGCGATCGACGCCGAGGTGAAGCGCATCATCGACGAGGCCTACGCCGACGCCAGGAGACTCATCGAGGAGAACCGCCAGAGGCTTGAGGAGCTCGCGACCGCGCTCATCGAGAAGGAGACGATGGACGGCCGCGACGTCGAGGCGCTCGTGCGCGGCGACGCCGCACCGCCCGCGCCGGAGGAGGTGCCCGCGTCATGATGGCCGTGACAATCGACTGGAGCGAGATATCCATCTCGGCGGTGGTGCAGATCGCGATCCTCTACGTCGTGATCTACGCGATACTAAAATATGCCCGCGGGTCGCGCTTCGGGCAGGCCCTGATGGGCATCGGCATCCTCACCGCGGCGATGTTCGCCTTCACCTACGTCTTCCACTTCGACGTCCTCTCGACGATCATCCAGGCGCTGCTCATCTACCTGGCGATCTCCACCGTCGTCATATTTCAGCCCGAGATTCGACGCATGCTGAGCCAGGTCGGCGCCTTCGGCTACCTCGAGAAGGCCAAGCACCGGCCGGACGGTTCCGCGACGCCGGAGTTCGTGGCCGACACGATACTCGCGCTCGCCGACCGCCGCATCGGCGCGCTCATCGCCTTCGAGCGCGGCATCTCCCTCAGGGGCTACGAGGACACGGGCGTGGTGACTGACGCAGTCTTCACGCGCGAACTCGTCGAGACGATCTTCACGCCACCGCTACCGCTTCATGACGGCGGCATCACCATCCGAAACGGACGCATCGCGGCGGCCCACTGCGTCTTTCCCGTCTCGAACAATCCCGAGCTCATCGAGAGCGGCATGCGCCATCGGGCGGCCGTCGGGCTCTCGGAGGAGACCGACGCGCTGGTCGTCGTCATCTCGGAGGAAACGGGCGGGGTGTCGGTCGCCCACAACGGGCGGCTCATCCGCTACGGCCACGAGCAGCGCGCCACCTCGCTTCTCAGATGGATCAACAAGGCGATGCCCGGTCAGCGGCGCGGCAATCGACTTCTCGCGCGGCTGACCCTGCGCCTGATGAAGGGAGGTCGGCGATGAGCATCCTGAAGAACGGCAACTGGGGTCTGAAGCTCATCGCGCTGCTCCTCGCCATCATCATCTATCACGCCCTCAAGAGCGGGACATCCCGCAACACCAGCACCGACAATGACCGAAAGTTCTTCCAGTCCAACTGACGTCGAGCCACGCCGTAGCGGGCTCCTCGCCTGGACGCTGCTGCCGATCTCGCTCTTCCCGCTCGTGGCGCTGCTCACCTACGACTGGCGCGCGATCGAGGCGCTCAACCTGCCGCCTGCCGCCTCGGCCAACTGGATCGGCGCGCTCGGCGACGCCTTCGCCTACCACGGCTACCGCGTCTTCGGCATCGCAATCTGGATCGTGCCTGTTCTGTGTATCGTCACGGCGGTCCTGCTCGTGAGCGGGCGACGCGGTCATTCCGGCCGGCGGGGATTCTGGCTGTTCTCATTACTCGTCTCCACCTCCTGTCTGCTACAGGTCGTCGGCACGCATGCCAACCCGATCTCGGACATCGCCGCCCGACTGAATCTCGGCAACGACGCCGGCGGAATCGTCGGCTACATGCTGATGACCCAGCTCCTCTCCCCGCTCCTCTCCGACTTCGGCTCCGCCGTGCTAGTCTCGATCGCCGCCGTCGTATCCTTCCTCGCCCTCGTCGGGTTCCGCAACATCGCCCGCGTCCTCCTCGCCACCATCCGCTGGGCCATCCCGCATCGCCCGGTATCCGCTGACACGGACTCCACCATGGCGGACGACGGCGCCGAAGCCCCGGCGGATCCCGAGCCCGACCCCGTGAAGGAGCAGTACAAGGCCCTGCTCGCGGCCAAGGCGGCCGCGAAGGAGGAGGCGCGGCTCGAAAAGGAGCGTATCCGCGCCGAGAAGCTCGCCGCGCGCGCCGCGGAGCAGGACGAGCTTTTGCGCATCGCGGAGGCGACACGGCGTGAGGCGGCGTCAGAACCCGCGTCCGCCGCCGAGCCCGCTGCCGCGCCGCGCCGCGCTCGTCCCGCGCCACCCGCTCTGGCCGCAGCACCGGAGATGGCAGCTGACGACAAGGGTCCGTACATCCTGCCCTCCGTCTCCCTCCTCAGTCCAATCAAGAAGTCGACGGCCGATCATAGCGATGTCTCCGAGATGTCCCAGAAGCTCATCGACACGCTGAAGATCTTCGGCGTCGACGCCGTGCTCGCCTACGACGTTCAGGGGCCGGTCGTGACGAAGTACGCGTTGCGCCTCGCCCCGGGCATCAAGTACTCCGCCGTCACGAACATCTCGGACAACCTGATGGGCGCGCTCCACGCCAAGTCCCTGCGCATCGAGGCCCCGATTCCCGGCGAGGAGTGCGTCGGCATCGAGGTGCCGAACCGCTCGCCGGCCGGCATCTCCTTCCGCGAAATCTTCGAGTCCAAGGCCTGGCGCGAGTTCGACGGCGAGCTGCCGCTGCTCTTCGGCAAGGACGCCGCGGGCAATGAGCTCATCGCGGACCTCGCCTCCATGCCACACATGCTCGTCGCCGGCGCCACCGGCCAGGGCAAGTCCGTCTGCCTCAACTCGATCATCAACGGGCTGCTCATGACCCGCACCCCCGAACAGCTCAAGCTCATCATGGTCGACCCGAAGTCGGTCGAGTTCTCCGCCTACGCATCGATCCCCCACCTGATCGTGCCCGTCATCACGGAGAACAAGAAGGTCGTCTTCTCGCTGCGCTGGGCGGTCGCGGAGATGGACAAGCGACTGAAGATGTTCGCCCGCGCGAAGGTGCGCAACATCCACGATTTCAACAACCGGTTGCAACTGACGCAGACGGACATGTTCGGCGACGACACCGACCTCACCTCCGACATGCCGCGCACGGTGCCCTACATCGTGATCATCATCGACGAGGTCGCCGACCTGATGTCCACGTCGGCAAAGGAGGTGGTGCCGTTCATCTCGCGACTCACCGCCAAGGCGCGCGCCGCCGGCATCCACCTCATCCTGGCCACCCAGCGCCCCGACGCGAAGGTCATCACCGGCACGATCAAGGCGAACATCCCCGGCCGCGTCGCCTTCAAGACCTCCCAGGCGATCGACTCGCGCACCATTCTCGACGAGGCCGGGGCCGAGAACCTCATCGGACGGGGCGACATGCTCTTCAAGGGCGAGGACGGGCGCCTGATCCGCGCCCAGGGCGCGTGGATCAGCGACGCCGACATCGCCAGCATCGTCCGATTCATCGAACAGCACTCCAACGTCCAGTTCGACGAGCGTTTCACGAAGAAGCTAGGCACCATCAAGGAGGAGGAGGAGGACATCTTCGCCGACCCCGAGAGCGATGCGGCAGACGCGAAGGCGAACGCCGAGGCGCAACGCGAGCAGGTCAAGGCCGAGGAGAACGCGAACGACTTCAAGAAGGCGGTCGAGTGCATCATCAACACGAACCGGGCTTCGACCAGCCACTTCCAGCGCAAGCTCGGCTGGGGATACAACCACTCCGCGAAAATCATGGACATGCTCGAGGAGGCCGGCATCATCGCCCCGCAGTCCGGCGCAGGTCCCCGCCAGATCATCATGGATCAGGACCAGCTTCTCGCCGTCTTCAACGATCCCAGCGCCGGCGGCGCGTCTGGCGGAACGGCGGACGCGCCAACAGACGCTGACGCATCCATTTCACCCGACGACCCAACCAACCCAACGGAGGCACTCCCATGATCGAATTCGGAAAGTCGCTTCGCGCCGCACGCGAGGCCAAGGGCTTCACCATCGGGCAGATCGCCGAGAAGACCCACATGGCCCCCTCGACGATCACCGATCTGGAGGCCGAGGACTTCACGCGCATCGCCGCGCCAATCTACGGCCGCGGCTTCGTCAAGCTCTACTGTGAGACCGTCGGGCTCGAGTCCAAGCCCTTTGTCGACGAATTCATGGCAATCTACAGCGGCAACCGTGACATCGGCATCAAGGAGCGCCCCATCGCCACCACGTCGGAGCCCGTGACACCCGCGGCCGAGCCCGTGACACCCGATGCGGGCAAGGCCCCGCAGCCAAATCCACTGCCCAAGCCGACCGCAGCGCCAGAGCCGACCGCAGCGCCAGAGCCGATCGCCGGAGAGGAACCGCCCTTCCGTCTCGAGTCGCAGACGATTCCTGCGCCGCCTCCCCCGTCCGAGCCTCCCCAGCGAATGTCGCGCGAGGACCTGTTCGCCCAGGCGTCGGCGATGATGAGGGAGAACTCGGCTCAGCACGGTGACTCGTCCTACGCGCGTTACGCCGCGCCCATGCACCAGCTCAAGCCCTACACCGGCTCCTCGATCTGGCGGCTCGCGATTCTCGCCATCCTCGCGCTGGCCCTCTTCGCGCTGATTGCATTCGGCGTGCGCACCATCTACCGCGCCACCACAACCGCGCCCATCGACCCCACCCCCGATCCAGCGCCGATCGCCAAGCCCGCTCCTGTCGCGGATCCTGAGCCCAAGCCAGCAGCCAAGCCGACCGCAAAACCGGCTGCAAAGCCGACCGCAAAACCGGCTGCAAAACTGACCACGAAACCGGCTACAAAACCGGTCCCCGCGACCGCAACCAAGAAGACCGCGCGCAAGCCGCAGAAAATCCCCTCCCTCTACATCAACTGATCGCAAAGCTTCTCAACAACAAAAGGAAAGGACAAACAAGATGGAAGTCGTAATCTGCAAGACAAGGGAAGAGGCATCGAAGCTCGCGGCGAACATGATCACCGCCGCCGTCAAGAAGAACCCCAAGCTCGTCCTCGGGCTCGCCACCGGCTCGACCCCGGTCCTGATGTACACCGAGATGGCCAATGCCGTCAAGGCGAAGAAGGTCAGCTACCGACAGGTGAAGAGCTGGAACCTCGACGAGTACGTCGGCCTCGCTGGCACCCATGACCAGAGCTATCGCTACTTCATGAACGAGAACCTCTTCAAGAAGATCGACATCAAGCTCGCCAACACCCATGTCCTGAACGGACTCGCGGAGGATGTGGACAAGGAGTGCCGCGCCTACGAGGCGCAGATCAAGAAGGCCGGCGGCATCGACATCCAGGTCCTCGGCATCGGCTCCGACGGCCACATCGCCTTCAACGAGCCCGGCACCTCGCTCAAGAGCCGCACGAGCTGCGTCTACCTCACCCCCTCGACGATCCGAGACAACGCCCGTCTCTTCTTCAAGGGCAAGGAGAAGGACGTGCCCACCCGCGCGCTCTCCATGGGCGTCGGCACGATCTGCGAGGCGAAGAAGTGCATCCTGCTCGCCTTCGGCAAGGGCAAGGCCGATGCCATCAAGGGCTGCGTCGAGGGCCCGATGAGCCAGTTCTGCACCGCCTCAGCCCTCCAGGCGCACAACGACTGCTGGATCTTCTGCGACGAGGCCGCCGCCTCGAAGCTGAAACTGAAGAAGTACTACGCCTGGCGCAGCGCCACCAAACTCGGGATCTAAGGATATGGGAAATTCCTTCACCAGCTTTCTCTGTGACCGCTGTCACACCGAGATCCAGGCGTCGCCGGACATGGTCGGACAGGAGACCGAATGCCCGGCCTGCGGCGCCAAGCTCGTCATCCCCGGCCCGAACGCGGACAACGTGATCCGCCACGCCGCAGGGGATGACGACCCCGAGACCATCGAGGCGATGAAATCACGCACGATTCGCATCGAGCTCGGAGACGACATCTGAGAGTTGAGAGTTCTGCTGATGGCCAAGAAGAAGGAGAAGAAGAAGCAAAAGAAGAAGAAATCGACATCACGGCGCTGGGCACTGCGGCTTGGCATCGTGATTGCGGTTCTTCTCTCCGCCCTGGGCATCACCGGCACCTGGTTCGTCCATCATCCCCGCGAATGGCTGGACGAACAGGAGTCTACCCTTCCCCGTTTTCTCACGGCCCCCCTCTACTGGATGGGCAACCCGATCGGCGACCTCACGGACGCACTCGACTGGACCGGCCACGACGCCGTCTACGAGTACGACACTGAGGCGCCGGCCGGCGCCGTGACATTCGCGGGCGTGCCGAAGCGTATCGGCCTGCCCGCGCCGGATGACATTCAAATCCTTGACCGCGGCGAGTTCATCATCGGCTGGTCGAATCGCCTGCGTCATCCCGTCTGGTGCGCCTATCACGTGCGCAAGGACGCGACCCACGAGGTCGGCAACCGTCCGGGCTTCACCCGTGATCGATCATTGCCGGCCGCTCCCGCGCCCGGCGACTACACGAAGAGCGGCTACGACCGCGGCCACATGGTGCCGAACTACGCCATCGTCACGCGCTATGGTGACGAAGAGCGCCGCAAGACGTTCATGATGTCCAACATCGCCCCTCAGACTCCCGCGCTCAACCGCGGCGTATGGCGTGACGTGGAACATCGCATCGCCGATCTCTGGACGGCCCGCTACGGCGAGATCTGGGTCATCGTCGGCTGCATCTCGACCGGACACGAGACGGTCTCGGGGTCGAACATCGACATCCCGACCGCTTACTACCAGGTGATGCTCGCGCAGGAGGGCATGGACGTTCGGGCGCTCGCCGTCATCTTCGACAACCAAATACCCTGGGGCGCATGGGCCGCCAGGCACATCATCACGATTGACGAGCTCGAACGCCGCACGGGGCTTGACTTCAATCCCGAGCTGCCGTCCTTCATCCAGGATCCGCTCGAGGCCGACCTGCCGACGCGCCTCTGGCCGATTCGCGCCCGCGACATCTTTCGCCTGATCGCCCTCCGCTTCGGTCCCTGACCCCGACGCCCTCGGCCGTCAGAATGTCAATTGCGAGCCATTGAGCACGCGCTTCAGTTCGTTATCCTTCTTGATGCGGGAACGCAACGCCTTGAGCTTGCGGTAGTCGATGCGGTTGCGATAGAGCTCACCGGCGAGGATGTCATTGATATAGGCCATGCGCGCCGCACGCACGCTCGTGCGGAATCCTTCCGAACTCTCGGCACTCTGCTGCATTTCCGGCAACGTCTCGAGCATCGCGAGAAGCGTGCGCTCGTCGCCGAAGACACGCGAATAGCGATCGCCGAAGCAGAAGAACCCGCCCGAGCGCAGGATGCGGTCGATCTCCGTGCGCTCCGCGTTGATACGCGCAAGCATCTTGCGAGAGGCGTCGTTCGGCACGAACTCCCCTTCCAGCGTGTAGGTGACGGTCGCCGCGCGCGGCCGCGCCACCGGCTTTCGCGCGGGGGCGGCCGCCGGTTTCTTCGGCTTCGGATTGTCATCAAAGAGATCGTCGAGCGAAGTCTCTTCCGACGAGGTCGTCGACTCCGCCGCCGGGGCTGGCGCCGCGGCAGCAGCCTCAGGCGCGGCGACCTCGACATGGTTCGCCTTTGCGCCACTCTGCGTGCGCAGGAAGTCGTTCCAGTCGATGACCTGGCCGGAGATCGGCTTGCCGTTGATCCTGAGCCCAGTGCCCCAGCGCTCGACGACGTACGGCGGCTCGATGTATTTGCCGTTGATGAAGACCGCACCGGAGCTGAACGGACGGCCCTTGGTGACCTGGAGCGCCTTCGCACTGTCCCACGGCACCTCGGGAAAGGCGCCGAACGTTCCCGCAGCCGCCAGCAGCAGCGGGAACATCGCCCAGACGATCCGTCCTATCCTCGTCTCGTTCATCTCTCGCCTTCCGCTCGTCGTTTCGCTCCTCAAGAAAAGATCCCGCGTTGCCGTAGCACAGAACCCCCGGAACCCGTCGTTCCAAATGTGGGGCTTACGCCCCCTATTCAAATGTCGGTCGAGGAAATGTCTGCTGAATCCGCGTGCAACACAGGACCCACGTCATAAAAGTCAGCTCTCCCTCACCTCGATTCCGGCGGTCGCCTTGAGGGCGTCGACGATCCGCTGGAACGCCTTCCCGACCTCCTCGTCGGTCAGCGTCTTCTCCGCACTCCTGAACTCGAGCGTATACGCCCGGGACTCCTTGAAGATGTCAAACAGCTCAATCCGCGTCAGTTCGCGGCCGCCGTTCTTCCGAATGATGCCGACGATCGCGTCATGGGAGACGCCGGGGGCGACCTTGAGGGCGACATCGCGCCGGACGGACGGAAACTGCGGCACCGCCGAAACCTTGCCGACGCGCGCGAAGTTCCGGAGCAGCGGCTTCAGCTCGAGCTCGCAGAGCGACATCTGGGTGGTCAGGCGGAACGGGTGACGCAGACGTGCCGAGACCGCCCCGAGAATGCCGATCGCCTTGCCGTTCAGCCGCACCTCGAGCGCGGCTCCTGGCGCGAACGCCGGATGCTCCGCAGCGGCGAACTCCAGATGCCCCGCGTGCAGCCGATCGACCAGGCGCTCGACCGCGCCCTTCATCCAGAGCACCGACTCCTCCTCGGTGACGGTCGCGCGACGACGGAGCGGCTCGCGACCGACAGGACCGACGAGACCGAGCGCGAGCGTCTCACGCTCGACTGGCCCAGCGCCGAAGACCTTGCCGATCTCGAAGAGCATCGCCCGCTCGAGCTGGTGCGCGGCATTGCAACCCAGCGAACCATACATCTGCGGCAGCAGCGAATCGCGCATGAACGCGTACTCCGCCGACACCGGGTCCGGAATCGCCAGCCGGCTCGTACGCGTCGCCTCGCGCGAATCGAAGTCGTCGAGTTCCTTCCCCGAGAGGAACGAGTAGTGCATCGCCTCAGAGAAGCCCAGCGCCATGCACACCTCGCGCACGCGACAGCGCGCACGGAACGGTGCGTCGTCAAGCGGCGAGACCGATGGTGCCGAGGGCATCGTGTCCGGTATGTTGTCCAAGCCGTAGAGTCGCGCGATCTCCTCGACGAGATCCGCCTCCATCGTGAGATCCCAACGCCAGGACGGAATCGCGAACGCCACCGATTCCTCCGCCGCGAAATGATCGTGACGCGCGAGTGGACGAAGCCCGAGGGAGGAGAGGAGGAACGCCATCGCGTCATTGCCGATGTTGATGCCGATGAGTTGCCGCGCACGCTCGAAATTGAGCGTGACGGGCTCATTGCAGGCGTAGACAACACCGGGAATCGCATCGAAGGGCTCCGCCGGCCCCGGCTGCGGACGATTGTCGACATCCACCACGCCGCGGGCGATCTTCGCCGCGCCGTACTTCTGCAGGAGATGCGCGGCACGCCGCGACGCGAGATCGGCGATCGCCTTGTCGACGCCGCGAATGTAGCGATAGGACGACTCGCTCGACAGCCCTAGCCGTGTCGCCGTCGCCTTGATGCCCGTCGGCTCGAATAGCGCGCTCTCGAGCATCACCGAGCGCGTGCCCACAGCAATCTCCGACTCGGCGCCGCCCATCACGCCGGCGATGGCGTTGGGACGCTCCGTGTCGCAAATGACGAGCATCGACGGATCCAACCGGCGGTCCACACCATCCAGCGTCCGCATCGCCTCGCCCTCGCGCGCATGGCGGACGACGATCGTGCGGTCCTTCAGCTTCGTGTGGTCGAAGGCGTGCATCGGCGCACCCAGTTCCATGAGAACGTAGTTCGTGACATCCACCACCAACCCGAGCGAACGCACACCGCAGAGCTCGAGGCGCTTCGCCATCAGCGCCGGCGAGGGACCGTCCGTCACATCCGTGACGACACGCGCCGTGTAGCGCGGACACGCCTCGGGGTCCTCGACGACGACCTTCACCTCCTCGTTGACGTCGACCTCGCATTCAGTGAAGGAGACGTCGGGCTGACGCACGGGACGGCGCAGGATGGCGCCGAATTCGCGCGCGAGGCCGACGACCGAGAGCGCGTCCGGACGGTTCCACGTCACCTCGACGTCAAGGACCGTCTCGGGCTTCTCGAGATTCGAGACGTCGCGGACAAGCGCGCCGGTCGGCACATCGGCCGGATACTCAATGATGCCGGCGTTGCCCTCGCCGATGCAGAGCTCCTTCTCGGAGCAGCACATGCCGAAGCTCTCGACACCGCGCAGCTTGCCCTTCTTGATCTTCTCTGGATTGCCGTTCTTGTCGAGGAACCCTGGAATCGGCGCGCCGATCTTCGCGAACGCGGTCTTGATGCCAACGCGCGCGTTCGGAGCGCCGCAGACGACCTGGAACTCCTCGGCGCCGTCCGTCACGCGGCAGACGTGGAGATGGTCGGAATTCGGGTGAGGCTCGCAGGAGACGACCTCCGCAACGACAATCAGGTCGGATAGCGGCGAACCCCCGACGGTCTCGATCGACTCGACCTGAAGCCCCGCCCGCGTCAGCTTCTCGGCGAGCTCTTTCGGATCGATGTCATCGACCTTGACGTACTCATTCAGCCACGACAGCGGCAGTCTCATCTTCGATCTCCTTCTCGACAGGGTCAGGGGCAGGCACCGGCTCGGGCACGGATGCAGGTTCTGGCGCAGGTGCCGGCTCGGGCACGGACGCAGG
>CACYCW010000228.1 GCA_902773015.1 uncultured bacterium | reverse complement strand
CCGGACGCGACCTCGAGGACTCCCGGCTCGTTCACGGCGGCGACGTCCGCAAGCGAATCCGCCGTCGTGGACCACGCGCCGCGCAGCGCGGCAGATGCGTCGCGCGGCCACTGCCCGTATGCGGAGATGTTGGCGTTGAACCATGCGCTCGGGTCGGGATCGACTGCGACCGGCGGATGCGCCTCCTCCTCGCTGACGACGTCGCCTATGAGCATGAGACGCCCGGCGATCCATTTTGTGCCATTGTACTTTGCGCCGGCGAGTTCCTCGTCCGTCACGCCCTGCACCTTGACCGGCAGGCGCGACGGCTGGTTCGCGTCGAGCTCAAGCTCGATCTCGTGCACGCCGTCCGCACCCGAAAACGCACCGAGCGTTCCGACGCGGTAGTATGTGCAGTAGGCGTCGAAGCGTGCGACCGGGGCGCCCTTTCGCACGCCGTCGACCGTCACCCACACCTGTCCGCAGTCCGGGCCGACAAGGTCGTACACCATGCACCCGCTGCCGCGAAGGAAGAAGCGCATCTTGGAGCCTGGCGTCTCCGTGAAGTACGGCTGCTCCCCGAAACGCTGGCCGAAGTTGCCGTTCTGCTCGTTCGCCGCGAGCCGCCGCCACGTGCCGGAAAGCATGTCCGGCGTGATCGAAACCATCTTCGCCGCCTCCATCTTCGCGTCGTAAAAGGGAGCGGCGAGCTTCGCGGAATGATCGACGGCGGCGGGCTTTTCGATTTCGGGCCATGCGGCCTTGATCGATTCGAGGTAATAGGCGTGGCCGGAGGCGACCGGATGCACTCCGTCCTTCGAAAAGAGCGTCTTGCCCTGCGCGGCCATTTCGGCGATGATCGCATTGTCGCGGTCGGGCGTCTCGGCAGGAACGGCCGTCGCGAACTCGCCGAGCGTCCAGACAAGCTTGCCGCTCGCCACGTCCGCAATCACGCGCGGACCGAAGCAGATCGAAGGAATGCCGTAGTGGTCCGCAAGCTGCTCCATCGCGCTCGCCGCGCGGTTGCAGAGTCCACGCATGTAGTCGGCTTCCATAGCCTGCGTTATCGTGTAGACGAAGACTATGTCAATCTCGGGATTCCTCCGCCACGCCTGACGGATGAACCCGTCGAAGTTGCGCCAGATGTTCTCGACCGCATCGTTCGAATCGTTTGTCGCGAATTCGACGAAGACAAGGTCGGGATTCTTCTCGAGGACGTCCTGGCGAAAACGATAGACGCCGAGCGACGAGCCCGTGCCGCCGATCGCAGCGGCGATCTCGGTGAACGAACACGCGGGATAACGCGACTGCAGCCATTCGTGCGACATGCGCCGCCAGCCGTTCATCTCCGTAATCGAACCGCCGAAATAGGCAACCCGCACCTCTCCGCCTGCACGGATCTTCTCCATGACGTGGCCGATGCCGGAACGAACATGGAATTCCTCAGCCTGAACGCTCGTGTCAGCGCGCGAACCGGCCGCCGCGAACAGGATCAGTGACAGGACAATGTTCCATTTCATCTGAAAAAAATTCCTATGAGGGCTTTTATGTGCTACGTATGATACACGATATAGCGCTTTGCTGTCAACCAACATCGTCTGTTTTGCGCATTTTTAATCGTCTTGATTGCGCAAAGGCTTGGAGGGTGGACTTTTCACGGTCTCGTTGCGCGAAATCTCCATTCTGTTGGTTACGGCGAGAACGCCCTTGTCGAACTGGAAGTCGCGCCCGCAGACGCGGAACTGCGGAGAATGAAGGAAGAGAAAAGCATTGAGGGCAATGGCCCCAAAGGGGAGGCTCTTCCGTCCAACCCACCGTCCCAGAACAAGTCTGATGCTCCGGCGGAATCCATTGCCCTCAAAACGCTTATCCTAAAAATCGCAGTTGAAGTCAATTGTGCATCTGCCCGTCAGCCAACGTTGGCGGGGTAATCGGCAGGGGTCGACAGGACGTCGACCCCTGCCGAACGGCGGCTCGGCACGCGCTCAACCATTTCTCACCCGACCACGACCTGGATCGGGAAGGAGACGGTCTCGGTCCCGT
>CACYCW010000227.1 GCA_902773015.1 uncultured bacterium | reverse complement strand
CTCGAAAAGCGCTTCAACCTCGGCGTGCGGCTCTTCGGCTCCGCGGCGTTCGTCGTCTTCATGGTCTGCCGCGTCGCGGTGGTGACGTTGCTCCCGGCGATCGCGCTCAACGCGGTAACCGGCATCTCCATCGACGCATGCATCCTCATCTGCGGAATCCTTACGATGATCTACTGCTCGCTCGGCGGACTCGAGGCCGTCATCTGGAGCGACTTCGTGCAGGGAATCGTCCTCATGGGCGGCGCGGTGTCGGTGCTGGTGCTGCTGATCCTCAAGACGGGCGGCGCGGGCGAGCACTTCTCGACGTTCTGGAGCATCGCCGACAGCTACGACAAGAACCGCATGTGGGACTTCCGGCTGCTCTTCTCGCAGCCGGTCTTCTGGGTCGTCGCGGTGCAGGGCCTCATCTCGAACCTCTCGAGCTACACGTCTGACCAGTGCGTCATCCAGCGCTACATCGCGACGCCGGACGAAAACGCGACCAAGCGTTCGCTCTGGTTCAACGGCGGCATGAGCGTCTTCGCGCAGATCGTGTTCTACGGTATCGGCATGGCACTCTTCACGTTCTATCACACGCATCCCGAGGCGATGGACGTCACGATGCCCAAGGGCGACTCGATTCTCCCGATCTTCATGGCGACGGAGATGCCGCCGTGGCTCGCCGGGCTTGTCATCGCGGCGGTCTTTGCGGCGACGATTTCGACGCTGTCAGCGAATCTCAGTTCCGCCTCGACGGCGGTGGTGACGGACTTCATCAAGCGCTTCAATCCGAACATCCCGGGCAAGACGCAGATTCGCTGTGGACAGGTCTGCACCTATATCGTGGGCATCGTCGGCATTCTCGCGGCGCTCACGCTTGCGCGGATGGAGTCGAGCGCCTTGTTCGACAACTTCAACAAGTACATCGCGATGCTGACGGCGGGATTGACGGGGCTCTTCTTCATGGGCGTCTTCATACCGCGCATCAAGGGCTTGGCGGCTGTGCTGGGCTTGGCGGCGAACTACTTCGTCTGCTTCAGTTGCGAGATCCTGCACTGTGACGTCTTCGGTCTCAAGTTCCATCCGTTCCTCCTCGGCGGCATCGGCCTCGTCGTGTGCGTTCTCGTCTCGCTCATAGCCTCGTTCGTGCTGTGCGAGAAAGGCAAGGACCTCACCGGCCTCACCTTGAAGACGCTTAAGAAAAAGTAGCAAACGCGCTTCGCGGAAGTGATTTTGGGCGGTAATCTAAATGATTTTGCAAAATGTTGTGAAAAAATGACTGCGGCAAAATTTGGTATAATGTGCGGTATACATCCAACCCAGAAAGGAATACCATGAAGAAACTTGAAGGACTCATAGCCGCCGCCCACACCGCGTTCAATGCTGACGGCAGCGTCAACTACGACGTCATCCCCAAGCAGGCCGCGATGCTCATCAAGCAGAAGGTCACCGGCGTGTACGTCAGCGGCACCACCGGCGAGGGCGTCCACTGCTCCACCGCCGAGCGTAAGCAGGTGTTCGACGCTTGGGTGAAGGCCGCCAAGGGCAAGCTCTTCCTCATCGCGCACGTCGGCTCGCTCTCCCTCCCCGACACGCAGGAGCTCGCCAAGTACGCGCAGGACTGCGGGATGGACGCGACCTCGATCGTGCCGCCGTGCTTCTTCCGTCCCGGCTCCATCCAGGGGCTCATCGACTATCTCAACGAGGCCCTCAAGTACGCGCAGAAGCTACCGTTCTACTACTACCACACCTCGATGAGCGGTGTCAACTTCGACATGCAGAAGTTCCTCGAGGCGGCGGACGGCAAGATCAAGAACCTCGCTGGCGTCAAGTTCAACTACCCCGATCTCTACATGTTCCAGCGCTGCCTCCGCGCCTGCGGCTGCAAGTACGACATCACCTGGGGCATCGACGAGTGGTTCGCGGGCGCGGTCGCGCTCGGCGCGAAGAGCGCCATCGGCTCCACTTACAACTACGCCGCCGGCATCTACTACAAGATCTGGGATGCGGTGAAGCGGGGCGACCTCAAGGCGAGCGAGAAGGGCATGAAGAAGGTCTGCGACGTCGTCGACATCCTCGTCGAATACGGCGGCGTCGCGGGCGGCAAGGCGATGTGCGCAGTCTGGGGTGTCGACCTCGGCACCGTCCGCCAGCCCCTGAAGGCGCTTACCGACGCGGAGAAGAAGGCGATCGTCGCCCGCCTCAAGAAGATCGGCTACAAGTAAGGCTCTGCGTGAGCTCGACCGACTTGGTCATCATGCGCGGGATGTGGAAGGGACCCTTGAAGAGGTTCCCTTTCGCCGGCTGGGCGACCGTGCCGTCACGGTGAAGGTAGCCGTACCACTCGCCGTGCTTGCGGTCGGGCATCCTCGCATAGGTCCAGTCGCGCACCTTGCGGTGCCAGGCGAGCCACTTCGCCTTGTGCGTCAGGTTCCAGGCGTACTGCGTGGCGATCAGCGTCTCGCACTGCGGCCACCAGAACTTCATGTCCTGCTCGTAGCACTGCGGCGGGAAGTT
>CACYCW010000226.1 GCA_902773015.1 uncultured bacterium | reverse complement strand
GGCTCGTTGCGTGTCATTCAGTGGAACGCCGGAGATCAGGTGGAGGCGCTGCGCCGAGCCGGTGGTGCGCCTCATGATCTCACGTTCACGCTGGCGGTGTCCGACTACGGCGAACGCCATGTCGAGCTGCGCATTGTTTCGATTGATTGAACCCACTGACTCAAGGAGAGACACCATGGACATCATCAAGCTGATGTGGGGCGTTGGAATCATTCCGGTCATCGTGATTGACCGCGAGGAGCAGGCGGTTCCGCTCGCCAAGGCACTCGTGGAGGGCGGGCTTCCCGTCCTTGAGGTGACCTTCCGCACGGAGGCCGCGGCGGGCGCGATCACCGCGATCCGTCGCGAGGTCCCTGAGGCGACGGTTGGCGCGGGGACGATCCTGACGATCGAGCAGCTGACGGCGGCGCGTCGCGCGGGGGCGGTGTTCGGCGTTGCGCCGGGATTCGATCCGATTGTCGTCAACGAGGCTCGGGTGCGGCAGTTGCCGTTCTGCCCCGGCGTGTCGACGGCGAGCGAGCTCTCCCAGGCGCTGACTGCGGGGTGTCGGTTCGTCAAGTTCTTCCCGGCCGAGGCCGCGGGCGGAGTCAAGATGATCAAGAACCTGCTCGGGGCCTTCCGCTTCACGGGCGTCCGGTTCATGCCGACCGGGGGCGTGAGCGCCGCGAACGTGGCTGATTACCTGTCGCTGCCGGAGGTCGCCTGCTGCGGCGGCACCTGGGTTGTGCCGAAGGCGGCGCTCGCCGCAGGTGACTACGAGGAGATTCGCCGCCTCGCCGCCGAGGCCGTGGCAATCGTCCGTCGCTGCCGCTAGACACCCGTTCAATCGGTGATTTTGCAGGTCGCCGGGCAGAGTAAATGCGACCAGACGGCAAGACAGAGTGAATGATTCCCTGTGCGGGGTTAACGGACGGGGTAATTTTTGGTATAATGTGCGCATGAGAATCTTGACGGGAATACAGCCCTCGGGCAAGTTGCACTGGGGCAACTACTTCGGGGCGATGAAATCGATGTTCGACCTTCAGGAGAAGGGGGAGAACTTCATGTTCATCGCCAATTTCCACGCCATGACGACCGTTCGCGACGGCGCCGTGCTGCGCGAGGCGACGAAGGACGTCGCCCTCGACTATCTCGCCTGCGGGCTCGACCCCGCGAAGACGGTCATCTACCGCCAGAGCGACGTGCCCGAGGTGCAGGAACTCGCCTGGTACCTCTCGTGTCTCACTCCGATGGGGCTTCTCGAGCGCTGCCACAGCTACAAGGACAAGATGGCCCACGGCTTCGAGGCCACCCACGGCCTCTTCGCCTATCCCGTGCTGATGGCCGCCGACATCCTCATCATGCAGGCCGACCTCGTGCCCGTCGGCAAGGACCAGAAGCAGCATCTTGAGGTGACTCGCGACCTCTGCATCAAGTTCAACAACCAGTACGGCGACATCCTGAAGCTCCCCGACGCCTACATCCCCGACACCGTCGCGACGATTCCAGGAACGGACGGGCAGAAGATGTCCAAGAGCTACCACAACACGATCGAGCTCTTCGAGCCGAACGGCTCCATCAAGAAGAAGGTAATGGGCATCGTCACCGACTCGAAGACGATGGAGGAGCCGAAGGAGCCCGAGGGCAACTCGATCTACGAGCTCTACAAGCTCTTCGCGACGCCGGAGGAGGTCGCCGCGATGGCGGCGAGCTTCCGCGCCGGCAACTACGGCTACGGCCACGCGAAGAAGGCGCTGCTCGAGGCGTATCATCGGCTGTTCGATCCGTTCCGCGCGCGCCGCGAGGAGCTCGCGAAGGACACGGCGACGCTCGAGGACATCCTGCGCGAGGGTGCGCGCAAGGCCCGTGCCTTCGCCGCGCCGACGATGGAGCGTGTCCGCTCCGCCGTCGGGCTGTGAGCGAATCGGCAGCCGCCAGTCAGGATGTCGGCACATGAAAGGCACTGCACGAAAGCTGACCGGGTGCGTCGCCGCGGCGTTGGTCGCGGCCGCTCTCTCGGCGGCGGCACCGGCGGATCGCGGCGGGCCCACCTTTGACTTCGCCGCAATCTCGGCTCGGCACTTCCGCCAGCTGGACGGTGCGAGGGCGGTGCCGGTTGACGCATGGCGCACGAACTACGTCTTCCTGCATAACGCGAACGTCCCGCGAAGCGATCCGCGGCGTGCGCGCGTGAAGGGCGAGGTCATCTTCACGCGCCGCCCGAACGGCTATCACATCTTCAAGAAGCCTTCGCTGCTCGCCGCCTGCGACAATGACGCGAGCGTCGCGGAGTTCGTCTCCGGCGGCGTCACCCAGGAGCTGCCGCTCGCCGATTCAAATGGCGGTGAGTACCGTCTCGCGATGCGCTTTCGGATGCGCCACGCCCTTGGCCGAAACGGGAGCGTGCTCGTCTTCCCCCGCACCGGACGCAAGGACATCGGCGGCTACATGGCGCTGCGATTCTGGGATTCTTGGGGCGAAAAGCCCTCCCTGTGGGCGCAGGACATCGTCGTGCCGGCCGGCTGCGACTGCCTTCAGCTCGTCGTGCGGGTGGACGGCATCGGCGAACTGGAGTTCGAGGACCTGACAATCGCACGGATTCCCCCCAAGAAGCCGATCACCCTGCTCTCGCAGCCGTTCGGCTACCTGGATTCCCGCTTTGCCTTCTCCGCCGGCCAGGCGGGTGTGCCGCTCTGGGTCTGGAAGCGCAACGACGAGAAGAAGTACAACCCGGCGAAGTTCACGTTCATCCTCACGGTGCCGCGCGGCTACGAGCTCCTGGACGGCATGGGCTTCAATATGGCGAAGGCGACGAGCGCGACGGGCAAGGACGGGTCCGTCACCTGGCGCATTCCCGCCGACGGCAGCTACTCCGGATGCGTCCCCGATGCGGATGTCAATACGTGGGTCCCGCTGTCCGCCTGCATCGTGGCTGCGCCAGATGCGCCGCGCGGACGGCTAACGCTGGGTGCCGAGTACGAGGGGCGCCGTGTCACGGACGAGTGCTCGCTCGACGTCTTCACCCTGCCGCGCATCTCCGCGCCGAAGCCGCAGCGGTTCGCGAACGGCATCTACCTGGGCGGCCGTTACGTGGCCTTCCGAGAGACGCGGGCGCGCGAGGCGTTCGCCGACCTCTTCACCTCGGTGGGGGCGGACTGGGTGTGTGGCGGCCCTGACGCCGAGACGCGTGCGATCTGGCGGCGGAAGGGATTGCGCTTCATCACGCCGGAGACGTCGTGGTGCGCCAATGGCTTCATGATCGGCAATCCTCGGCTCATCCCGCCGTCCGACCGCTTCGTGTGGCTGGACCGGCCGCGGAACGACCGTGCGGTCTGTCCGACCACGATCTACGAGGAGTCGCCGTTCTTCCGCACGAACACGCTGTCGTTCTTGCGCAAGATCGTGGAGGGGTGCGACGGGCTCTGGGCCAACTGGGAGCCCTACATGTTCGCGCGGTGCGGCTGCATGTGTCCGCGCTGCCGGGCGGCCTTCGCACGGTATGTCGGCGTGACGGACGAGGAGATGGCGAAGGACTGGCCGCAGGAGCTCGCTCCCGGCGGCAAGTGGGCTTCCCGCATCCAGCGTTTCCGCTCGGTCGAGCACGGCAAGGTGGTGCGCACGCTCGCGCGGCACATCTGCGAGTTCACCGGCGGTGCGCGTTCGCTCGGCTTCATCCCGGGCATCAACATCCACGAGATGTCCAGCGAGTGGCGGCCGAGGAACCTGGCGGCGGAGGTCCAGGCGATCGACTACGCGGGCTCCCTGCGCTGGATCAACCCGTGGGGACCGTATCCTTGGTGGAACGTGCGGGAGTTGTTCAGTCCGTCATGCAATGATTTCCTCGGCTACTTCTATCTGGCGAAGGACGTGCGCTTGCAGGTGAACGCCGACTACGGGGTGACGGCGCCGAAACTGGTCGCGCTGCCGCACGGCTTCCAGCTGAAGTCGTGCCTCACGGAGCCGGAGTCGATCTCGCTCTCGCTGGACAGCTTCTTCTTCAATCGCTGGGAGGCTACGCTCGTCTACGCCTTCCCGAAGGGCTATGACGCGCGCTACTGGCGGGCCTTCGCCGAGGCGACGGCCCGCGCGGCGCGCTACGAGCCGTTCGTGCTGGACGGCACGCGCTGTGACGACGACTTCACGCTCACGCTCGACCCGTCTCGTCCGTTCCCGCCGCCGTCCTCATCCTTCGGCAACGAGGGGGCGACGCGCGAGCGCAGGCCGACGAGCCTTCTGCAGCACGCGGCCTACCGGCTTGGGGGCCGGGCGATCGTGGCAGCGTTCAACTTCGCCGACCATGACGTCGCGCACTTCACGCTCAAGGGGCCTGGCGGTCTCTCCCGCACGCTTGCCGTGCCGGCGATGCGTTGCCGCGTCTTCGAGCTGCCGATGGCCGGCAAATGACAACGGACTCCCAACCTCTCAACTCATGACAACCACCGATAGCGATCCGAAGGCCCGCATGGACTGGCTGGTGAAGGAGATCAACCGGCATGACCGCCTCTACTACGTCGAGGCGCGTCCGGTGATCGGCGACCGCGACTACGATCTTCTCTACGAGGAGCTGCTGCGGCTCGAGCGGGAGCATCCCGAGTTCCTTGACCCCGACTCGCCGACGCAGCGCGTCTCCGGTGCGCCGATCGACGGGTTCGAGCAGGTCCGTCACGAGCCGCCGATGCAGTCGCTTGACAAGACGCACTCGAAGGGCGAGCTCACCGACTTCGACGCGATGGTGCGCAAGGAGGTCGAGGGCTTCACCTATCTCGTTGAGCCGAAGGTGGACGGCGTGTCGATCTCGCTCCGCTACGAGGGCCGACGGCTCGTGCGCGCCGCGACGCGCGGCAACGGCACGGTGGGCGATGACGTGACGCGGAACGTGCGGACGATCCGGGCCGTGCCGCTCGTCCTCGCGGCGGATGCGCCGGATCCGCTCGAGGTGCGCGGCGAGGTCTACATGACGCGCGATGGCTTCGCGAAGCTCAACGCGCGCGAGGAGGAGGCCGGGCGCGAGCCGTTCGCGAATCCGCGCAATGCCTGCGCCGGCAGCCTCAAGCAGCTGGACGCGAAGGTCGCCGCGGAGCGCCCGCTCGATCTGGTGGTCTACAACGCGGGCGGCATCGGCTGCGACGGCTTCGCTACGCACAGCGAGATGATTGCGGCGTTCCGGAGGTGGGGGTTCCCCGTCTCGCCGTGGTCGCGGTCGTGCCGCACGATGGACGAGGTGTTCGCGGCGATCGACGAGCTGGAGGGGCTGCGGCACACGTTCCGCTTCGAGATCGACGGCGCCGTCGTGAAGATCGACGAACGGCGCTTCTACGACATCCTCGGCGCGACGGCGCACGGGCCCCGCTGGGCGCGCGCCTACAAGTACGCGCCGGAGCGGGCGGAGACCGTGGTCGAGTCGATTACGGTGCAGGTGGGCCGCACGGGCATCCTGACGCCCGTCGCCGAGCTGCGTCCGACGGAACTCGCCGGATCGGTGATCGCGCGGGCGACGTTGCACAATGCGGACCAGGTCGCGCGACAGGACATCCGCGTCGGCGATCACGTGTGGCTCGTGAAGGCGGGGGACGTCATCCCGGCGATCGAGTCGTCGATTCCCGAGAAGCGCACGGGCGCCGAGCGGGTCTTCGAGATGCCGCGGGCGTGTCCAGTCTGCGGCGGCGAGACGGCTCGTACTGAAGGCGAGGTGGCGATTCGCTGCGTGAACCCGGCGTGTCCGGCTCAGCTCGCCCGCCGCATCGAGCATTTCGCCTCGCGCAACGCGCTCGACATCCGCGCGCTCGGCGAGACGGTCATCGACGCGCTCGTCGAGAAGGGGATGGTGGGCGATCCGCTCGATCTCTTCACGCTTGACGCGGATGCGCTGGCCGCGCTCGAGGTGTCGGGGCATCGCTTCGGCAAGAACGCGACGACGGTGACGGGGGCGCTCACGGCGGCGCGGTCGCTGCCGCTTCACCGCTGGCTCTTCGCGATCGGCATCCCCAACGTCGGCGTCACCGTCGCGAAGGACATCGCTGCGGAGCATGCGCATCTCTCCGACCTCGAGGACTCCGCTGTGTTGCGGAACGTGATCGCGAACGACGCGCTCAAGGGCAAGGAGCGCAAGATCCTCGAGATCAAGGTCGAGGCGGCGCGTGCGGTCCTCGCGTTCTTCGCGAGCGACTACGGGCGACGATTCCTCGCGCGGATGGCCGAGCTCGGCATCGATCCAGAGGCGGAGCGTCAGGAGGCCGTCGCGACATCGGGGCCGCTCGTCGGACTGGGGTGCGTCCTCACGGGCACGCTTTCGCGGCCGCGCGGGGAGTACGCGAAGCTCATCGAGGCGGCGGGCGGCATCGTGCAGGGGGCGGTCACCTCGAAGACGCGCTATCTCATCGCTGGCGCGAACGTCGGTGCGACGAAGACCGAGAAGGCGCGCAAGCTCGGAACCGAGGTGATCGACGAGGCGCGTCTTCTCGAGCTGCTCAACCCGCCCGCGATCGAGCCTTGAGGAATATCCTCAGCGGCGCGCCCTCGAGACCGAAGCGGGCGCGAATGCTTCGTTCGATGAACGCGAGATAGGCGGGCGTGACGAGCTTCGGATCGTTCACGAACAGCCGGATCGTCTGCGGATTCGTCGCGACCTGCAGCCCGTAGTAGACCTTCAGCCGTTTGCCCCTGACCATCGGCGCGAGCGTCTTCTTCGTCGCCGTCTCCAGGACGCGGTTGAGCATCCCCGTCGGCAGCCGCTCCGAGGCGCTCGCCGCCGCCCGGTCGATGGCGTCAATCGTCCGCCGAATGTTGTAGCCCGAGAGGTTCGAGCAGAAGACGACCGGCGCGAAGCCGATGAAGGGCATCATCTGCCGGAGCGCGGGGAGCGCCTTCGTCTCGGTCATTCCCTCAGCCTGGGCGATGTCCCACTTCTGGCACAGCACGACCGCCGCGCGATTGGCGTCGAGGATCTTGCCGGCGATGCGCTTGTCCTGCATCGTCGGCCCCATGCGCGCGTCGATGACAAGCACCACGACATCCGCCTCGGCGATCGCCTGCTCGGCGCGGAAGAGCGAGAAGTTGTCGACGGAGGTGCGGGACATCTTGGTGTGGGGCTTGAGGCCGGCGGTGTCGACGAGCATGTAATGGCGCGCCTCGGGCCCCGAGCCGATGGTGAAGGGCACCTCGACCGCGTCGCGCGTCGTGCCGGCGATCTCGCTGACGATGACGCGCGGTGCGTTCAGCAGGCGGTTCACGTAGGAGCTCTTGCCGACGTTCGGACGGCCGACGATCGCGACGCGCAGCGGCTTGGCGGCGGTCTCGCTCGCCTCGGCCGGCGGCAGGCGCCCGACGGCCGCCGCCACGAGATCCTCGATGCCGCGGCCATGTTCCGCGCTCGTCGCCCAGACGTCGAGCCCGAAGCGCTCGAACTCCGCGGCGCGCCAGTCGTCCGCCTCGGTGTCGCACTTGTTCGCCGCGATGAGGCAGGGGACGCCCGAGGCGCGCACGCGCTGGATGACCTCGTCGTCGAGTGGCGTCACCCCGGCGCGGGCGTCGACGACGATCACGCAGACGGCAGAGTCCTCGACGGCGAGCGCGGCCTGGCTGCGCGTCTCGTTGTCGAGCGGATCGCCAGTGACCGCATGGTCGAAGGCGATGCCGCCGGTGTCGACGAGCATCACGCGCCGCCCGGCGAGCTCCACCTCGCGCGTCACGCGGTCGCGCGTCACGCCAGGCTGGTCGAAGACGATCGCCACGCGCTTGCGTGCCAGGCGGTTGAAAAGCGCACTCTTGCCGGTGTTAGGACGTCCGACGAGCGAAATGACGTTCATCTGTCCCCTCCTTTGGATGACGGCCGCGCAAAGGGCTTGCGCGTCGGAATCATCATGTTGTTCTTCATCGGTCGTTCTCCTCGAGGGGTTCTCTAGTTGCGTCTTGGGGCATAATGATACCACAATCCGCGCCATAAGTCCATTCGGATCTGAGCCGCTTGACATCGACAAGGTCGTTTGGTAGAATCACAGTCATGAAAACGAAATGCGCACTGTTGGTAATTCCATTCCTGTCCGCGCTGGCCGTCTCGGCGGCTTTTGGCGGTGTTCTCGACAACGCCTGGATCAGGGGCACGACCGATCGGGACCCGATCACCTACCGGCCCGGCGAACGGATGGCCTTCACGCTGGCCCTCCAGGACCTCGACGGGGAGCTGCCCGAGGGAAAGTACTTCCTGGACTGGAAGCGCAGTGGCGACGACGGGATCGTTGAGACGGGTCGGGTGGCGCTCACGACCGCTCCGTTCGTCTACGAGACGCGAATCGACCGGCCAGGTTTCGTGCGGCTACAGGCCTATGTCGTCGACGGGGCGGGTCGGCGCTACCGCAAGGTCTTCACCGGTGACGCGACGACGCCGGAGGGACGCGAGGCGATGAACCGCTTCGAGCGGGCGAACAAGTCGGTGTTCTTCGACGGTGGCGCGGGGGCGAATGTCGAGGCCCTGCGCCCCCATCCCGAACCGACGGACTTCGACGCGTTCTGGCAGCGGCAGTACGCCCGCCTCGACCGCGTGCCGATCAAGGCGGACAGGATTGAGCTCCCCTGCAAGAATCCGGCGGCGAGGCTCTACGCGATTCGCATCGACTGCGCGGGGCTGCGTCCCGTGACGGGTTATCTCAGCGTGCC
>CACYCW010000225.1 GCA_902773015.1 uncultured bacterium | reverse complement strand
TGAGGCGCCTCGGGCCTCGTCGTCACCGATTGTCGGCCTTGTGTTCCTCCATCACAAGCCGCTCAGCTCCGAGGGTGCCGAGCTGATGGCCAGGATCATCGCGGCGATGGGGCTCGACGCGGAGGTGCCGATTGTCGTGGCACCTCCTGTGCCGCTCGCGCGCGTTACGGTCGTTCTAGGCGCGCTGGCCTTGCGCAAGTGCTTTCCCGGCATGGCGGGCGGGCCGGGCGACTGGCAGCGCCTGCCAGATGGGCGCGAGGTGCTGATCACCTATTCGCCGGAGTACATCCTGCGCTTCGCCGACCAGGCGCCGGGCGGGGTGAATCAGATCAAGCGTAACCTTTGGCAGAGCCTGAAGGTGGCGATGCAGCGCCTGCGGGCCGCGACTTCAAGTCAATCGGAGACACCCAATGACAGATGAAAAGTGCAAGGTGGTGAGCCATGACGACATCGGCGCAGGCTACCGCTACCTCGTTCTCGAGGCACCGCGAATGGCGGCTGAGCTCGAGCCCGGGCAGTTTGTCCACGTCCGCGTGCCGGCCCTCGAACCGAGCGCCCTCCGGCGTCCGTTCAGCGTCTTCGATGCGGACGACGGCTGCGTCACCGTTCTCTACAAGACCGTCGGGCGCGGTACCGCCGCGCTCAATGCGGTGCGTCCCGGTGACACGATCAGCGTGCTGGGCCCGCTCGGGCACGGCTTCCCGATGAAGTGCGAAGTGGAGGCCCTGCTCGTCGGCGGCGGCTACGGCGTTGCTCCGCTTCACTTTCTTGCGCGGCGCTTCGTCGCCGCGGCGGGGCTGCCGCGTCCGCGGCTCTTCATCGGCGGACGCACTGCGGCGGATCTTCTCGCGGTTGATCGGTTCCGTCAGCTCGGTGTCGAGGTCACCGTCGCCACAAATGACGGATCCGCAGGCGTGAAGGGCCTCGTCACCGATCCGCTCGACGACCTCCTGGCGGACTTCCGCCGTCACGGCACGCGGTTCGAGCTGTTCGCGTGCGGACCCGACCCGATGCTGCATGCGGTGGCGTTGCGCGCGACCGGCACCGGCTCGAAGGGTTGGATCTCGATGGACCGTCACATGATCTGCGGCGTCGGCGCCTGCTACGCCTGCATCCAGCGCACGGTGCGCGGCAATTCGCGCTGCTGCATCGAGGGTCCGGTATTCGCGGCGGAGGACTTGGTATGGTGAACACGAAGGTCAATCTCGGCGGGCTCGAGATGGCGACGCCCGTCGCCACGGCGAGCGGCACGTTCGGCTACGGCACGGAATACATCGGCGCGGTCGACTACGCGAAGCTGGGCGCGGTCACGGCGAAGGGCATTCGCCTTGAGCCTTGGCCGGGCAATGCAATGCCGCGGCACTGCGAGGTGCCGGGCGGACTCGTCAACGCAATCGGTCTGCAGGGCACCGGCGTCGAGCAGTTCCTCTCGATCACGGTGCCGTGGTATCGCGAGGAGTCCGCCGCGACGGCAGGACGGTCCGTGCCGCTCATCGCCAACATCTGGGGCGGATCGGTCGACGAGTACGCCGAGGTGGCGCGGCGGCTCGGCGATGCCGTGGACGCGATTGAGCTGAACGTGAGCTGCCCCAACGTGAAGTCAGGCGGACACACCTTCGGACAGGATCCGGCGGTGCTCGCCCAGGTCGTGCGCGCGACGCGCGACGCGACGCGTCTGCCGCTCATCGTGAAGCTCGCCCCGAACGTGCCGTCGATCGCGCCCTATGTCGCCGCGTGCGAGGACGCCGGGGCGGACGCGCTCTCGCTCATCAACACGATTCCGGCGATGGTGATCGACATCGAGCGGCGCGTGCCGGTGCTGGCGAACCGCTCGGGAGGGCTTTCAGGGCAGGGTATCCATCCGGTCGCGGTGAAGCTCGTCCATGATGCGCACCGCGCGACGCGGCTGCCGATTCTCGCGATGGGCGGCGTCTTCGACGCGCGGGACGCGATCGAGTTCCTGCTCGCGGGCGCGACGGCGGTCGCCGTGGGGACAGCGACGTTCTCCGATCCCGGAGTCGTCGCGGCGGTGCATGACGGCATCGTCGACTACTGTATCAGGCACGGGTTCTCGTCCGTCACGGAACTCACGGGCAATCTTGCGGAGTGAGGACAATGGGCAACATCAACTGGCTGACGGTCGGACTGCTCGTCGTCTCGAACCTGGTCATGCTCTACGCCTGGTATGGGCATCTGCGCAGCATGGAAGGCGCACCGGTCTGGATCGTAATCCTTGTCTCGTGGTTGATTGCGCTCGCGGAGTACAGCTTCATGATCCCGGCGAACCGCCTGGGCGCGAAGACGATGTCGCTTGAGCAGCTCAAGATCACGCAGGAGGCGATCGCGCTCCTCACCTTCATCCCGTTCTCGATCGTCGTGATGCGCCAGTCGATCTCGTGGAACTACGCGGCCGCCGCGGTCTGCATCTTCGCCGCGGTGTTCTTCATCTTCAGGGGTTGACCATGGAGGAATGGCTCGACCTGCGGCCGGACCCGGTGCATGTGAAACGCGAGCGCGCGCGGGCTCGCGCGCTGCGCCAGACGGACTGGTGGAAGGCGCAGATCGCGCGCGGCGTCTGTCACTACTGCCATCGGCAGGTGGGCGTGGAGAACCTCACGCTCGACCACGTCGTGCCAGTTGCGCGCGGCGGACGCTCTACGCGCGGCAACTGCGTGCCGTGCTGCCGCGACTGCAATGCGAAGAAGAAGGCCTACACCCCCGCCGAGCAGATACTGAACCGCCTCTTCTCCGACGGCGTTTGAAGGAATAGTTGAGATGTTGAAAGGTGCTGAATGAACAGTGCGTTGAAGGCAACGGGCGTCGGACGCCGATATGGCGCGCAGGAAGTGCTGCACGACTTCTCGCTGACCATTGAGCCGGGCAGTTTCGAGGCGTTGATGGGACCGTCCGGGAGCGGCAAGTCGACGTTCCTCCACCTCGCGGCAGGGCTTCTCTCGGCGGATGCCGGCTCGATTGAGGTCGGTGGCGTCGAGGTGACGGCATTGGGTGATGCTGCCGCGACGCGATTCCGCCGCCGTCACGTCGGTGTCGTCTTTCAGGCGTTCAACCTGCTCAATGAGCGCACCGTGCGCGAGAACGTGCTACTGCCGCTCGTCCTTGAAAGCCGGCGGAACGCCCGCGATCCGAAGGCGGCTGCGCGCGTCGACGGGCTTCTTGAGCGCGTCGGTCTGGTGGGGCAGGGAGCGAAGCGTCCGGAGGAGCTGAGCGGAGGTGAGCAGCAGCGCGTCGCGATCGCCCGCGCGCTTGTCGCCGAGCCGGAGATCGTGCTGGCGGACGAACCGACCGGCAACCTCGACTCGAGGAGCGCGAAGTCGGTGTGCGAGCTGCTCAAATCGGTGAATGAAACCGAGCGGAGCGCGCTGCTGGTCGTCACTCACGATCCCGTCGTCGCCGCGTGTGCTCGCACGGTGCATTTCCTGAAGGACGGCCGAATCGCGGCGAGCCATCCGACGAATGGCGACGCCGCGTTCGTTTCCGCGAAGTACCTGGAGACCTATCGGTGAAGGCGCGGCATCTCTGCGCGATCTGCGGCATCGCGATTGCGATCGGCGCCGTCGTCTTCATGCAGTCGCTCGTGGCGACGAATGATCGCCAGTCGACGGCCGTCGCCGAGCGGCTGCTCGCCGCAGTCCCCGTCGGGGACGGGGCGCGGGTCGCGCAATGCGCGCTTGACTACCGTCCGGGCGGACATGTGATGCAGGGGCCGCCGATGCTGGCGTTCGTCGCGACAGCGGCAGGCGGCGGCAATCGGCGGCCGCCGGGTCTTCGCTTCGGCGAGTGCGTCGTCACGCGGGCGCTCTTCGCGCAGCGGCGACTGCCGGTGCCGCCGACGGGCACGGAACTGACGCTCGTCGGGCGGAAAGGTGCTCATCGGCTGAAGATCGCGGGTGTGATCGACTGGGATCGTCCCGTGCGAGGCTATCCCAATCTCTTCGTGAGCGCCGAAACGTCGCGGACGATCGACGAGGAGTGGCGCGAGTGGACGACGCCGAGCGTGGCGGATCTCGCGCCGGGCTTTCGCAGCGATGCGGGGCGCAATTTCGACCGGGCGAAGGGTCTCCTGCTCTGGGCTGCCGCCCTGACGGCGCTCGCACTGCTCATCAACTCGCTCTTCCTCACCGTCGAGGCGCGTCGCAAGGAGATCGCCGTGCTGCGGATGCTCGGCCTGACGCGCGGTGGTGTGGCGCGTGCGGTGATGGGCGAATCGATGGTGCTGGCGTTTATCGGAATGGTCATTGGCGTCGCCGGGGCGCTCGTCGCCTTGCGCCTCTACGTCGCGTGCGAGACGGAGACGTTCCCTCTCGGCATGGCGGTCGCGGGACGCCCGCTAGTCGTCGCGGCGCTTCTCACACCCGTCGTCGCGGCGCTTGCGGCGCTTCTCGCCCTGCGTCCGGCGCTGGCGGTGCGACCGCTCGAGGCGGCGTCGAGCCGAACGCCGCGCCGTCGGACACTCGGTATGCTCATCGCCTTCTCCTTCGGTTTCGGCGCCTTTGTCGCCGTCGAGGTGTGGGGGGCCTCGTTGATGAGTGCGTTCGTGCCGTCGCCTGAGTGGCCGGACGCAATCGTGTCGATTCTGCCGGGCGGCGTCTCGAGTTTCGACATCGCGAAACTGCAGGGTCACTTGAAGGGGGTCGGCCGCATTCACGAGCTGGCGCCGCTGCAGGTCAACCTGGAGCCGCTCGAGGAGTTGAAGGGGCCGTTCGCCGGTCGGCAGCAAACGCCACGATCGCGGCGAGCCTATCGCAATGCGTTGCTTCTCGGCAGCGACTGGCTGCCGCCGTTTCGGTTCGTCGCGGGCGAACGCGCGGAGGCCGAGCGGGCGATCCGTTCCGGTGACGCCTGCCTCATCACCTCGATGATGGCGCGTGCACGGCGGCTGAAGCTGGGTGATGCATTGCGCCTCGACTGCGGACGCTGCCTCTCCGTCTCGCTTCGCATCGTCGGCATCGTCGACCTCAACTGGCACATGGTGACGAGCCGCGGCCTCCTGCGCGGTCTCAACCGCATGCCGGTCAACACCGACGGGCCCGTGTTCGTCTCGTTCGATACGGTCGAGGCATGCGATGCGCGCCCGGCACCGCTCGTGCGGATGACTCATCTCTGGCTTGATTACGAGCCGGCGTTCCTGCGCGAGCATGGCGTCTTCGCCGCTGGGCGACTCGTCGAGCGTGAGATCGCCGCCACGCTCGGGCTCGACAAAGGCCAGACAGTCGGCAGTACCGTGCGCCTTCATGCGCGGGACGAGGTCGCGGAAGGAACTCTAGCTCACGGCACGGACATCATAGGTGCGATGGCACGGGTACCGTTCATCTTCATCGGGGTCATCTCGCTCGGCTTCGTGGCGCTGCTCGTCGCCTCCGCCGATGCGCGACGGCGGGAGCTCGTGGTGCTGCGCGCAGTCGGCGCAACGCGCGGCCAGCTGGCGGCGGAACTGGCGAGGGATGCGCTGCGTGTCGCCGGACGGGGGCTTCTCCTCGGACTCGTCGGCGGGGCGGCCGTAGGTTGGCTCTTCACGAGCGGGACGCGTGCGGCGATGGCGAACTGGGGGCTCCCGGCGAGCTTCGTGATGCCGGTGCGACCGCTTGTCCTCGGGGCGATCGGCGCCCTTGCGTTCGCCCTTGCCGTCGCCGTGCCGACGGCGCTCGCGCTTGTCGGTCGCTCCCTGCCGGGCAGACGCCTGTAGCCGTCAACGTTTCCCGTCTGCTTGACGGGTAATTTTACAAACTTTTGCACGTCAGAATCGGGAAAACTTTGGTATAATATCGCCATGCGGATGGTTCGTGTAGACAAGGGGGTGTCCTTCGGCAACGGGGGACTCACCTTTATCGCGGGTCCGTGCGTGATCGAATCGCGCCAGATGGCAATCGATCTTGCGCGGCGACTTGTCGCTCTTGCGCATCGTCTCAAGGTGGGCTTCGTCTTCAAGGCGAGCTTTGACAAGGCGAATCGCACGAGTGTCGACTCGTTCCGCGGGCCAGGCCTCAAGAAAGGGCTCGAGATCCTGGCCGAGATCCGCGCGAGGTTCGACGTGCCGGTGCTGACGGACATCCACGAGCCGTGGCAGGCCGCGCCCGTCGCGGAGGTGTGCGACGTCCTTCAGATTCCGGCGTTCCTTGCGCGGCAGACCGATCTCGTGCTCGCGGCGGGGCGGACCGGTGCGGTGGTGAACGTGAAGAAGGGGCAGTTCATGGCACCGGAGGACATGGCGGCCGTGATCCGCAAGATCGAGTCGACCGGCAACCGGCGCATCGTGCTTTGCGAGCGCGGCAGTTCCTTCGGCTACCGCAACCTCGTCTGCGACATGCGCTCGTTGCCGCTGATGCGCGAGCTCGGCTACCCCGTGGTGATGGACGCGACGCACGCCGTGCAGCGTCCGGGCGGGCTGGGGACGGGCTCGGGCGGCGACGGGCGGTTCGCGCCGGTGCTGGCGCGCGCGGCGGTTGCGGCGGGCGTGGACGGCGTGTTCATGGAGACGCATGTCAACCCGAAGGTGGCGAAGAGCGACGCGGCGAACGCGATTCGCCAGGCCGATGTGGAGAAGTTGTGGAGGACGCTGCTGAAGCTGCATGAAGTGGTTCGTTGAGATTGCCGTCTGCCTGTCCGCGCTCGGCGCGGCGGCGTTCGACTCGGCCGAGTGGCTCGGGCAGCGCGAGATGCTGACGCGCGAGGCCGAGCGGCTGCGCGTCGCCTACTCGAACTGCGTCGCCAACCTGACGGCGCCGGCGGATGACGTGACGGTTCCGATCGAGACGTTCGAGGACGGGTCGGTGAAGGCGATCGTCCACGCGAAGCGCGCGCAGTACTTCCATGACCACGGTCTCGTCTGGGGCGAGGACGTCGTGCTCAAGCGCTTCAAGGAGGACGGAACGCTTGACGGCCGCATCGACGCGAAGAGCTGCGTCGTCGACCGCTTCTCGAAGAGCGGCTGGGCGGAGGGCCCGGCGAAGGTCGAGCACGGCAAGACCGTCTTTCGCGGCAAGGGCGTCTATTTCTCGTCGCCGGAGGCGTACGTGAAGGTGTTCGAGGACACGGAGATCGTGTCGCAGGACCTCAAGTTCGGGGGTGTCCGGCCGTGATCGCGCCGTTCCTGCCTCTGCTGGCGGTGATGCTGCTCACCGACCCAAGCGACGTGATCGACGCCGCGGCGATCGCCGCCGCGCGCGAGAAGGCGCAGGCGGACGGCGTCGCCGCCGCGAAGAATCCCGCCGAGAGCGCGCACATCACGTGCCGGACGAGCGATTTCGACCGGATGGCGGGCGTGGTGATGCTCGAGGGCGATGTCGTCGTCCGGTACTCCGGGAACTACACGATGTGCTCCGACCGCATCTTCATGTTCTTGTCCGGTTCGAACGAGGTGAGTCGCGTAGTGGCGCTCGGCAACGTGTCGATCACCAATGACCTGCGCGTGGGAACGTGTGCGATGGCGACCTACCGCCGGCGCAAGGGGGAGGTCGAGATGTACGGGGACTCGAGCGGAACGCTCGCGCGTCTCGTCGAGGGAGGGGATGACCCGAGCGAGCTCGAGGGGTCGCGGATCCGCTTCTGGCTGGACGCGGAGCAGGTTGAGGTCGACAACTCCCGCATTACGGTCGAGGAAAAGGGGGAAGGGGCTTTGCCAAGATGAGTGACATGGTGATGGATGCGATGAGCGCGATGGCCGCGGGGAGCGGCGCCGAGCGGGCGCCCGATCTCGAGGCGGTCGATCTCGTCAAGGTCTATGGCGACCGCACGGTGGTGAGCGGAATGGGCCTCAGGTGCTCGTGCGGCGAGATTGTCGGCATTCTCGGGCCGAACGGCGCCGGCAAGACGACGACGTTCTACATGGTGGTGGGTCTCGTGCGGCCCGAGTCGGGCACGGTGCGCTTCCGCGGCGAGGACATCACGCGCCTCCCGGTCTACGTGCGCGCCCGCAAGGGGCTCGGGTACCTCGCGCAGGAGCCGAGCGTCTTCCGCAAGCTGACGGTGTGGGACAACGTAATGGCGATCCTGGAGACGCTGCCAATCGGGCGCAAGGAGCGCGTGGCCCGGGCGGAGGAGCTGCTCGCGCCATTCGATCTCATGAAGGTCGCGAAGCAGCCGGCCTACACGCTCTCGGGCGGCGAGCGGCGCAAGCTCGAGATCGCTCGCTCGCTCGTCCGCAAACCCGCGATCCTGATGCTCGACGAGCCGTTCGCGGGCGTCGACCCGCTGAGCGTGAACGAGATCCAGGATATCGTGCGCCGGCTCGCGGCGAAGGGTCTCGGCATCATCATCACCGACCACAACGTGCGCGAGACGCTCTCGGTGGTGCAGCGCGCCTATCTCGTCTATGACGGCCGTCTCCTTCGCGAGGGGACGAGCGAGGAACTTGTCAATGACCCGGAGGTTCGTGAGAAGTATCTCGGCGAGAACTTCCGGATGTAAAGAAAGGAGAAAGAAGATGAGCATCGAGGTAACAATGAGGCACAGCGACGTCCGCATCGAGGCGCTGAAGGAATACGCCCAGAAGCGCATGGAGCAGCTCAAGGCGAAGTTCCCGAAGGTGACGAAGGTCGCGATCGTGATCGACGTCGACGTGAAGAAGCACATGTACATGGCCGAGGTGGTCGCGAACCGCCTCGGGACGACCGCCGTCGGGGCGAAGGAGTTCTCGGAGTCCGCCAAGAGCGTTATTGATGCGGCGGCGGCGCGTGCGGAGCGGCAGCTGCTGCGGATGCGCGTGAAGGCCCGCAAGGGGACGGTGCGCAAGCAGCGCGCGGCGTCCGCGAAGAACTGATGAAGAGGCTGCCCACGAGAGGGAGCGCCAATGGCAACGCGTTCACGCTCGCCGACTTCTACGAGGCCGGCCGTGGCGCGTTGTCGCTCACGCTGCTCGCGGGCGGGAGCGGCATGAACCGCCGCATCGAGGAGCCGATCGTCAACCGCGCCGGCATGGCGCTCACCGGCTTCTACGAGCACTTCGCGTGGAAGCGGCTGCAGCTCATCGGCAAGGCCGAGATGGCCTACCTGAACTCGCTGCCTGACGAGACGCGCCTGGAGCGCCTGAAGGCGCTCGTTGACCACAAGGCGTTCTGCATCATCTTCACGAATGGGCAGAGACCGCGACCGGCCGAGCTGAGGCTCGTCGAGGAGGCGGGGGCGGTGGTGATGGCCTCGCCGATGAAGACACGCGTCTTCACCCACTACAGCACCTTCGTGCTCGAGCGCCTCGGCGCACCGACGACGTCGATCTACGGCACGATGGTCGAGGTGTGCGGGCTTGGCGTCCTCTTTGAGGGCGACCCCGGGCTCGGCAAGTCCGAGACGGCGCTCGGGCTCATCAAGCGCGGCTGCGCGCTGGTGGCGGATGACCTCACGTGCATCCGCAAGGACGTCGGCAACGGCATCCTGTTCGGTTCGGCATCGGGCTCGACCGCCGGCTACATGGAGATCCGCGGCATCGGCATCCTCCACGTCGCGAGCATCTTCGGCATCTCCGCGGTGCGCGGCGAGAAGCAGCTCGAGCTCATCATCACCTTCAAGCGCCTTCAGGACGTGAAGGGCGAGATCGACCGCATCGGCCAGACGCGCCGGGTGAAGACCATCCTCGGCGTCGACGTGCCGAACATCATCATTCCGGTGTCCGAGGGACGCGATCTCGTCAACCTGGTCGAGACCGCGGCCATGCAGCAGAAGCTGCTCATGAGCGGGGCGGACCCGGTCTACGAGCTTTCGGAGCGCCTGCACCGACGTGCGGGCGTTGAGGAGGAGAGGACTGTCAAAAGGAAGGGGAGTCATTGATGGCTGATCGAATCACACGGGAGATGAAGCTCCTGAACAAGTACGGGATGCACGTTCGGCCGGCCGGGCTTTTCGCGAAGGTGGCGAGCCGGTATGATGCCGATGTCGATGTCGAGAAGGACGGCAACGTCGTCTCCGGCAAGTCGATCATGGCGCTGATGACGCTGGAGGCCGTCTGCGGCACCACGCTCATCGTCTCCGCGACCGGCCCC
>CACYCW010000224.1 GCA_902773015.1 uncultured bacterium | reverse complement strand
TGCCGGCGTTCGAGACGCGTCCACCCGTGAGCGTGAAGCCCTTGAGCGTCGCTCCGTACGCGACCGTCGCGCAGCGGATGGCATCCGCGCCCAGTCCGTTCGCGTCGGCGGAGGTCGCGGCGTCGCCCTTGATGACCGTCCACCCTGCCCCCTCGTCGCCGACCAGCGTCACGCCGATGGGGACATGGACACGGGCCAGGATCGTCGACGGCGCGGCGTTCGTGAACGGCGGTGCCATCGTCCCGCGGTCGTACGTCCCCTTGGCGGCGTGGACGGTATCGCCGCGAAGCGCCAACGCCATGACGCCCGCGAGCGTGAGCTTCGGCGTCTCGGGGGAGAAACCGTCATTCGAATCTCTGCCGAATTCGATGTTGGCGTTCACGTAGAGGTTGGTCAGGTAGATCGGCGTCACGGCGACGACCGCCGGAAGCCCATCCGTCGGCGCAATGTAGGTATACGTCGCCCCCGGCACCGTCTCGCCATCGACGACGAAGCCGGTAATGGGGCGCGCGCCGGTCGTGTCGGAGATGACGAGGCTCTCTCCCTCCTCCACGAAATTCGTGCCGACGTTGGTGAGCGTTCCCGCACGGGATGAGTCCGAGGATGCCGTCACGACGAGCGTCGGAACGGTGCGCTGGAAGGCGCCCGCCACCGGGACGCCGCCGGTGAACACGAACGGATTCCCGTTCAGATCCTTGGCGTTGAACTTCCACCAGTCCTCGAGCAGCGACGCCGCGGTCACGGCCGGCGAGACGGAACCCACGCGGTAGTCGTCGTTGGCGGGGTCGACGAAAACCGGATCCGCCACCGTATAACCGTCGCCCGTGGAGGACGTGACCGAGCTGAAGCCGTAAAACAGGCAACCGGAAGTGACCCCGAACTTACGCGATTCCGTCGAGCCGCCGATCACGATGGAGTTATCCATGTCGATGTTAGCCATGGCGGCGGCGACTCCATCTCCCGTCAGAATCGTGCTCGCGTAGGCGTACGAACCGTTGTCCAGCGCGGATCCGGATGATCCAGAGTTGCCACAGACGAGACAGCTGTAGAGTCTGGCGCCATTGCGAATGAGGCCCCCGCCGATGGCCATTCCGTTCGTGAAGATGCAGCGGATGCAGGTGAGGTAGCCGGCCACGAAGCCGCCGCGGTATGCTATGCCGTCCGTGACCGTGCAGTCGATGAGATGGCCGGCGTTGTTGTTGGAGAAGGCGATTCCGCCCCTGTTCCAGTCTTTGTCCGCCGTCGGAGCGCTCGAATCGTAATTGCCACGGCCGCCAGTCAGCGTAAAGCCCTGGATCGCCGCGGAAACGCTCTGGAAGGCCGCGCAGCGCATGGCGGCCGGCCCGCGCCCGTAGCCGTCGCCGGCGGGGTCGTTCCGATCTGATGCGCCGTAAATGAAGGACCGGCCAGCTCCGGCTCCGATGATCCTGACGTTCTGCGTAATGGCCACGCGATTCGACACACCGTACAGTTCCCTGCCGCCCTCCTTGTAGTCTCCGGCCGCCGCGAAGATGACCGTGCGGCTCACGGCGTTGTCGACGGCGTACTGCAGGGTGCGAAACGGCATGGCCGCGGAAGCGCCCCTTCCGTCGGCGTCATCGTCCGTTCCGTCCGACGCAACGTAGATGACCTTGTTGGCGAAATACACGCCGTTCGTGACGACCCGGCCCGTCGGCGGGAAGCCGCACGTCAGCACGTCGTTCGTGTCGGGATAGACGGAAAGACCGTCGGCGCTATTACGGCTGAAGTGGTAGATCGGCGTGCCGACGGCGGAATACGCCTTACCGGAGAAGACCGCAGGCGCGGTTTCGGAGAACGCGTAGAGGCCGTTCGCCTTCACCAGCGTTCCGCCCACGGTCATGGGTTTGGAGAACTGGAGCGCCCCGGTCGCCACCGTCACGGCGCTCTGATACGGTCCGGCGGCGATGACGGACGAGGACGGATCGATCGTGACGCCATCAAGCGACTTCCAGAGTTCGACGATGGCGGGCGTTGCGGAAAGCGAACTGGCCGTGATGGCCGCCGTGATGTTCGCCGGACTGCCCAGCGTCGCGACTGGCGATCCCGCGCGCAGACGCCAGTCGTTCGAGAGCGGCGACACGAAAGCGTAGGGATCCTTGCCCACGAAGTTGCCGGAACCGCTAGAGATGGTCGGCGACGAATCGAACGCGCTGTTGACGGCGTAATCCGTGGTGGCGACCGTACGGGCCGCGTTGTTCAACACCAGCGAGTTGTAGAAATGCATGGTGGTACCTGTCGTATTGTCGCCGGTATCGTCGGACGCGACGATGGCGGTGTTCACGACGCGGCTCTCCGTCAATGCGCAGGCCTTGGTGCTGTTGCCGACGATGAGACAGTGGAAGAGATTGCAATGGCGGGCGGCTGCGGACCCGCCGTGGGTCTTGCAGTCGATGATCTTGCTTCTGACTGCGGTGATGTAACGCAAGGCGCCGCCGCGGGCCGCCGTGCAATTGGTGATCACGCAGTCCACCACGTAGGTGAGCCAGGAACCGGTGACGCCAGAGATGCCACCGGGACGCCCCGCGTCGACGTCGCCTTCTTCAGTGACCGCCTGGGCGCAGCCGTCGGCCAGGGTGAAGCCCTTCAGCACGGTGCCGACGCCGGAGGAATCCACCCGGACGCACCGGATGGCGCCGGGGCCGATGCCGAGCGCGTTACCGTCCTGCGGCGTCAACGTGTCGTGCGCGCCGCGGATCACGGTGGCGGCAGGGTCGTCGCTGGCGGCGACGATGGTGAGCTTCTTGTCGATATACACGCGATTCAGGCAGGTCCTGGTCTGTCCGGCGAGTTCGCCGGTCTTGTACGTGTGTGAAAACGTCTTTCCGCCAGTCGCGTATTCGCCAGGTTCGACGATGATCGTGTCGCCGTCGGAAGCAACGTCGACCGCCTCCTGGATGGTGGCGTAGGCGGTGGCGACAGATTTCCCGTCAAGCCCCGTTTGACCCTCGTTGGCGCAAGAGACGTGCAGGGTCTTCGCATTCACGGTCAAGGTCATCGACAAAAGTCCAATGAGGACAAATGTCAACCTAATGTGTACAATTCTCATTGCTGCATCCTTTCCAAGATTTTTCAGTCTCCACTATTATATCATAAATCGAACCGTTGAAGGCTGGAAATTTTTCTGAAATGAATGCTCTCATCGGCGGAGAACGACTTGAGCTCCCCCTCGCGGAAGCGTTCGCGGCGGATGCGTCCGCCAGGTAGATGGAGGTCGAGTTCGCAATCCTCGCGCGCCTGGACGGCAACAAGATCGCTGTCCGCCCACACCACCGCCTTGCCGATGTCCTTGCGCTCCAGGTACAGGTGCACACCCGCCATCCTGGCGAGGTCGTAGAAGCGTTCGGGACGGAACGCATCCAGCACCTCCGGTTCGTAGCTCGGCACAAGCTCCTTCGCCGACAGCACGGTGTCGTTCACGCCGAGATTCACCGGCGCAGGCGCTCCCGGAACTTGCACAAAGAGACGCGAAACGCCCGGACGTGGCGAATCGGGAGTGGCGAACCAGGTCGCGAGATGCACCTCGAACTTGGCGTCAAGCGGACGCCTCTTCACATCTGAAAGCAGATACTGTCCGAACGGCGCCCCGATCAGCGACGCCGCGCGGCGGAAGTGGACGAGCACGCCCGTCTCGGCGACCATGCCGGCGCCCAGATGCAGCACGCTCTCCTCGTCAATGATCAGCGCCATTTCGGGGCGGAACGGACGCTTCCGCGCCATCGCCTTGCGATCGAAGTCGCGCAGGTCGTCGAGCACCTTCCAGAATTCCACGTCATCATACCAGCCGCGCCCCTGAAGGTCCAACCACCAGGCACCGATGTTGCGTACCGCCTCCCGCGTCGTGTCGCGCCGCAGCACGTCAAGTGTCTTCTGTCTGGTCTGAAGGCACAGTGCCGGACCGGAATTCGCCGCGTCGCACTTCGCACGGCAGGTCCGGGCGTCGTTCTCGTCGAACCACATGACACCGTACCGCTCGACCGTCTCGGACGCGCCCATCATCATGGCGGTGCCCGTCCAGCCGCGGTTGATGTACGAAATGGGCGCGCAGAGTATGTCGATGTCGGATGCATGCTGGTCGAGCAGTCTGGCGACGCCGTAGTGTCCGGTCATCGCCGGCGCCGGTCCATTGGAAAGGAAGTCGAACCCGTATCCGTAGAAAAGCAAACAGAGCTTGCGGCCGTTCGTGAGGGAACGCACCGCACCCGTCAGCTCGCCTAGCCAGTCGGTCATGTCGTCCTGGAGGAACGTGTTGAAGGCGATGACCTCGGACTGCGATGCGGGATCGAGGAAGCACGACCCTTCCGTGCGCTTCCGGCGCAGCGCGGGCGAGGGCACCTCGGCAGTCTCCCAGCCGGCGAGTCCCTTCGCCCGGCGCCATTCGCGCCAGGCGTCGCGCGTGGCATGGTCGTATCCGGTCAGCTTGAACTGCGACCGCTCGTAGAACCACTCCGCCGTGGACTGTCCGAGCGGATGCACGCCGCCGAAGTGGTCGGGGAAGACATCGTTCATGTGCCGGATCAGACGGGCCAGGACGGACAGCGCGTGCCGCCGTCCTGGACGGCTAGCCACGCTCCACATGCGAAGCGCGCGTCCGTCCTCGTCCACCATCCGCTCGTCGGGGTTCGCCGCTAGCCAGTCCGTATCCGGCTGGATGAGCGCACGCACGATGATGACGGCCCTCGGATTGGCGGGGACCGCCGGCCGTGGGCCTGACTCGCAGTTCTGGTCCGCGCACGGATTCGCCGACACCACCCGCCCAACAGGTCGCGCAGCAGATGACGATCCCCGCCAAGGCGGCCTTCGCCGTTTCCATTGTCGAACAGGACATTTCCATTCCTTCATGAACAGGTTTCTACTTGGCCTTGGACTTCTCCGCGTCGCGGACGGTGAGTGAGCGTCGGAAGACGTCAAACGTCGTCGCCGGATTGCTCGGAGTGAAGACGAGCGTGCGGGGTTCGCCGGGCAGCAGCGTGATGAGATTGTCATCGAACTCGCCGGCGATGCCGTCCGCGTTGACCCAGACCTCGAAGGCCGGACGCTCGCAAGAAAGCGTGACCGTCCAGCGTCCGTCCCGCTCCGCCGCCTGGGCAACGACGTTGGCGGACTGAAGCTTGAGATAGCGGTACTCGTCGAATCGCCAGTCGTTCACGGCGTGATCGACCGCGCCGTCCGCACCGCGGGCGGAGAGCTCAAGATGCAGGAACGAACCGCGCCGCCGCGCGATGTCGCCGAAGGCCGTCTCCGCCATCTCACCGAGCTTCACCGACGAGCGTGGTGGAAGCTTCGCCGTGATGTTGGTCACGGAACGGACCTCGCCATCGAAGCCGATGCACCGGAGGTACAGCGTCGCGTCGAACGCGGCGTTCCTGTCGTTGACGGCGTAGAGCGCCAGCTCGTAAGGTGCGAGCGCGATGTCCCGGTCGTCGTAGGGGTTCTGCTTCGGCAGACCCTCCCGCGCGGCGTACGACTTCTCGGTCGGAACCGCCACCACGAGCAGCGGGGCGAACGAGCGCTTGAGCTGGTACTGCAGCGGTTTCCACTTGCCGCCGTAGTCGACCGAGCTCCACGAGGCGACCGGCCAGTTGTCGTTCAGCTGCCAGACGAGGATGCCCATGCACCACGGACGAAGCGTGCGCCAATATTCCGTCGCGGTGCGGATCGCGAGCGCCTGGCACGCCTGGGTGAGGTAGATGAAGTCGCGGGATGTCGCCGGCGCGAAGAAGTGGCGCCGCAGGAAGTCCGTGAGCCGGCGGTGTCCGTTCGGATGCTTCTGGTGGTAGAGCAGTTCCGGCAACAGATGGTCGATCGCCTCCTGGCTGCAGAACGTCGCCGCGACGTCCGCGGACGGCATCGATTGCGCTCCGAATTCGCTGCAGAAGCGCGGCTGAAATTCCCAGTAGTTCCAAACCGGACGCTGGCCGAACCAGATTCTCCAGTTGTGGACGTCGCCGCGCGTATAGTCCGTGAGCCGGACCACCTCGTCCGTTCCGCGACAGGGCGAGGACGGCCAGAACCGACGGTTGGGATCGTACTTCGCCACCATCGAGGCGGAAAGCGCGGTGCGGCGGTGGAAGTTGGCGACGTGGCGGTCGAGTTCGGACGGCCAGCCGAAGTCTCCGGTGAGCAGACTGATGCATTCGTTGTCGCCCGACCACACCGCGATCGAGGGATGGTCGCGCAGCCGGCGGATCTGGTGCGCGAGTTCCGCGCGGACGGAAGCGTAGAACGGTTCGTCGTCCGGATAGAGTGCGCAGGAGAACATGAAGTCCTGGTAGACGAGAAGTCCGAGCTCGTCGCAGATCTCGTAGAACGCATCGCCCTCGAAACGTCCGCCGCCCCACACGCGCACCATGTTCATGTTGGCGGCGCGGCAGCTTTCTAGCAGATTGCGGTAGCGCGTCGGGGTCTGGCGGCTCTCGAAGGCGTCGCAGGGGATCCAGTTGACGCCCTTGGCGAAGATGTCGCGTCCGTTCACCCGGAAGGTCATCGGATTGCCCTGCTTGCCCGTACGCGGATACGGCGCGGCGTCCGGTGCGGACAGCACCTCGATCGTCCGAAGGCCGATCTTCCGCTCCAGCGCGGCGCTACCGACGGAGAGCGCGAGCGGATAGAGATTCTGCTCGCCTTCGCCGGCCGGCCACCACCGGCGGGGATGGTCGACGATCACTGTCGCCGTCAGATGGTTGTCGCCCGGCTCGAGGCGGACGGTCCGCGTCGTGCGCGCGTCCCCGATCGCGACCGTGAACGGCGCCTCGCCGCCGGCCGGCGAGAAGACGTCCGCCGCCACCGCGACTTCGCAGATCGCGTCGTCTGCGGCAAACCTGGCGTCGCAACCGACGTAGTCGATGCGCGCGAGATCGGTCGCGACGAGTTCGACGCGCCCGAGCAGTCCGGCCGTCATCAGGTCGATGCCCCAGTCCCATCCGCCGTGGCATTGCGGCTTGCGCACGTGCATGATGTGGTGCGCCCAGCTGTTCTGAATGTGGAAGCGGTCTGGTCCGCGCTGGTCGGCGAGTTGTTCCGATTTCTTCTCGGCGCTTTCAAACCGCGCCTCGATCGTGTTTTCGCCGGGATGCAGCAACGCCTTCACGTCGAGATCCCAGCGGCGGAACCGGTTGTCGGTCCGTCCGGCGACACGTCCGTTGACGAGGATGGTGCAGAAGGTATCCACTTCGTCGAGCCTCAGCACCACGCTCTTCGCGGCGAGGAGCGCGGCGTCGACGGTGAAGGAGCGGTTGTAGTTCCAATTCTTGCGTCCGACCCAGAGCGTGCGGTATTCGTTGGCGCCGACGTAGGGATCGGGGATGATCTTGGCGGCGAGCAGCGCGGTGTGGATGTCACCCGGCACGGTGACGGGACAGGCGACGGCGGGATCGTCCGCCTGGCAAAGACGCCAGACGCCGGCGAGACTCTGGGTGCGCTCGTTGAGGACCGTCTCCGCCCCGAGCGAAAGCGCCGCGGCGACGGTCGCCGCGACTGCGAGATGCTTGATGATCATGTCCATTTGCCTTTCTTTTCAGTCAAAGCCGAAAACCATGGTGCCGTAATTGTCCAGCTCGAAGTACGCCGCTTCTATGGGCGACCAGGCGGAACGCTCCTGATAGTTCTTCCGCTCGCGCGTGATGGTGGCCTTGAGCGACACCGGCGCTTTCCGTGCGTCGATTCCGAGCGAGGCGACGGGGATGGCGATGAAGAGCCGCCAGCAACGTCCATTCTCCACTTCTCCGCAGACCGCGATGCCGTCCTTTCCGCTCTTGTCACGGACCCTGTCGAGCATGTGGGCGTAGCGTCCGCGAGGATCCGCGATCACCTGATAGACCTTCCCGTCCGGACGGCGAATGAGGATCTGAACGTTGTCGCTCGCCCACGCCTCGCCGTCGAAGATGAACGGCCTCTCCGGTTCGTCCGCCTCGATGCCGAAGTAGACGCGCTCGCGGTCGTGCGCGAGATAGACAGCGGTCTGCGCTCGCGGACGTCCCGAGCCGAGTCCCATGAACGGCGTCGCCTTCGTCCAACCCTTCCATTCCGCCGCGTCGATTCCGTCCAGGGACTTGGGCGGGGCCTTGAGGGGTTTTGAACGGAGCGGGGGCGGAATCGCCCTCGCTCCCCTTCCGGCGAGCGGCACCACGAAGTCCTTCGCGCTGGCGTCGTTGAAGGACAGGATGTCGAGCGCGATGTGGTGTCCGGCGGGCAGATGGCAGGTGCCGATCGAAAGCCAGCAACGTCCGTCCCAATCCTTCGGCGCATGGCGCAAAAGGTCCAAGGAAAAGACCTTTGGCGACGGCTCCTCGATCCAAGGGCCGAAATCGAGTTTTTCGTCGGCTCGGCCGTACTTGCCCCACCTCGCTCCGTTGAGTTCGCAGTCCGGATGGTGGTAGCCGGCGGACATGGTGACGCGCTTGGCGTATTTGCCGCCCACGGAATAGTCCACCGTGACACCGCAGAAGTACGCCGTGGCCCGGGTCATGTTCTCCGACACCTTGAAGCGGTTCCGTCCGATGCCGAGCGAGGAATCGTCGAAGTTGTGGGAGAAGCGCAACTTCAACTGCCGCGCTCCGGACAGTTCGAATCCGGCCGCGGTCTCGAGCCAGCCCGGCATGAATTCCCTGCGGCTCGGACCAGCGACAAGGTGGAGACTCTTGGGATCGGCGGACGAACACGTCACGGACAAGTTCTCCTGGAGTTTGACGATGGTCTCGCACTGCGTCCGGAAGACGCCGCTGCGCAGCACCGTCACGTCGCCGTGTTTCTCGTTCACGTCCTTTACGTCGAAGACCGCCGGCTCGATGTACCGCTGCGGAGGCGTCACGCCGGAAACCATCTCGCCGCCCGCGACCGGCAGCTCCGTCCGCTCCTCGCCTGTCCGCCGCGGCGTTTCACGCCAGCCGAGCGTCCATTCACCCGGTCCGAGCCGGACGAGCGTCCCGACAAGCCCTCCGCTGAGGCGGATGCGCCGCACCGCCGCGGGCTTGCCGTCGACCGTCACGTCCTCGAAGTCGCGTCCACGGTCGGCGAGCAGGATGTCGACTGAACGTTCCGCCTTCACCTTGCGTCCGTCTACGGATGCGTGACGGAAACGCGTATGGAAGCGTCCTTGCGGCAGATCGTTCTCGGCGAAGATCGAGGCCGGCGACGCCGTGAAGAGGTATTGCTCCATGCGATTTTCGGCAAGATCGCGGATCACGTCCTTGAACATACCGGTCGCCGGACCGGACATCACCAGCTCTGGATCGGTGATCCGCGCGCCGTCCAGCACGCCGCGTTCACGCCAGTTCGCCTTGAGTGTGCGTTCTGGCAGGATGCGCTTGACGTCGTTGCCGGTCCGCTCCTCGTCGACATGCAGCTTCCAGACGTTGATGCGCTCGTCCGCCGCGAAACCGAGCGTACCGAGGTCGACTGTCACCGGCAGGTCACCAACACCCTTCCGACGGCTGATGAACGAGAGGAGGACGTCGCCGCAGTCGACCTTCCTTACCGAATGGCTTTCGATCTCCGTCTTCGCGTCCGTCTTCCAGTCCGGCGTGTACTTCACGTTCACCGGCAGCAGATATCCGCTCGCGTACACCGTGCGGATGACCGGCAGCCGGAGCGTGTTGGTGAAGTTGGAATGGGGAATCCATCCGAGCGCGAGGATGCGGTTGGAATAGTCGAGGCCGGGACGCCAGTTGAGCAGCGACATGCGCATCGCGGGCCGCAGGCGGTTGAAGAGTCCGATGCCCCAGCCGACTCCAGCCCAGTCGCGCCAGAGCGAAGGCGCGAGCTCTACCGGGGACTCCATGTAGTTGAGGTCGGCGTAGACGTTGCCGCTGCCGTTGGCGAAGAACAGCATGCCCCGCTCGTGGAGACGCTCCCGGAAGAGCTTCCAGAACTTCACCGTATCGGAATCAAGCGTCACGCGCATGCGGTCCCAGTCGATGGTGTTCGTCATCTGCGACTCGTCCACGTAGATGTCGTCGTTGCCGAGCGCCTTGGCGAAGTCCAGCAGCATGTCCACCAGCCACTGACGGCATTCGGGGTAGCAGAACATCGTCTGCCAGTTGTCGCTGACGCCGGGGAAGAGCGAATCGGGTCGGCCTTCGCGGTCATGGACGCGGAACCACTTCGGATGGTCGCGGAACACGTCTGTGAACCAGCTCGTGGCGATGACGATCTGGTAGAGGCTCGGATGGACGCGCTTCGGATCGCGCGAGCGCATGGATTCCATGAAATCCGCCATCTCGCGCCCGGTGATGCGTCCGCCCTGAACGCCGCGCATGCCCTTGTCGTACTTGTACTCGCCCCAGGAGAAATTGCCCCAGTGACGCGGCAGCAGCGCGCCTTCGTCCGTCATCTCCAGCATCCAGCGGAGGTAGTCGTCGAATTCGCCGCCACCGACGGAAAGCAGGTCGTCGCACCAGTCCGGACCCGGCGGAATGGACGCGATCTCGCGGACGATGTCGGGATCCTTGCCGAAGATGCCGTCGAAGAACGTGAACATGTCCCCGCCGAAGACGTTGAACTGATCGGTAATCGAAATGGTCATGCCCGGATAGAGTCCGAACGTGCCGAGCCCCATGCGGTATCCGTCCGGCAGGTACCAGAGCCGGTCGTGGAGTTCGCGGTAGCGACCGATCGCGGAGTGCCACCAGGGGAAGACGACCTGGTCGTCGATCTTGACGCGGTAGTGCGAGAAGTTGCCGGCCGCGCCGTCCGGATGGATGAATACGAGTCCCTTGGAGCTTTGCTTGTATTCGTTGACCGGACGCGGCTTCGCCTCCGACGGGAACGGCTTGTAGGGCCCGATGTAGCCTGCGCCGAGATGCCATACGCCTTTCTGGAATCCGGAGTCGAAATGGCATTCCGTGAACGGCGTCACGAACCGCGTCTCCCCGGCGTCGCTATGAAACGCCAACGTGCGGCGCAGTCCGCCGTTGGCGGACTCGTAGCGCTTGGTGATCTCGATGTCGGGCAGCTTCGGATTGACGCAGCGGAAAGCGACGAACCCGTCGCCGTCGATTCGCTGAAACACCCGGTCGCCGCGCTCGCGCGCGTCGACATCCGTCGCCGCGCCCGCCTTGGTCATCAGGTGATAGACGTTCTCGAAGCGAGTCGCGACGGACCGTCCATCCCCCGCCGCGCATCCGCGAATCGCGCCGGTGGTCTCATCGACTGTGAACGCCCCGAAGACCGCCTCGGCGGCCAATGCGGTCGACGAAAGCGCGAGCGCGAACACAAGGACGCAGTGTTTCATTTCCACCTCTGATGCGTAGGAACGTCCGGCGCTCAGGTCGCTTAGTCGAAGTCCATGTCCACCTCGAACGAGGAGACCGAGGGCGGGATGATCCGGCCGCAGGCATCATGGACGAAACCGACCATCTCGGGCGTCACGTTGAGCGAGTAGTGCGAATAGGTTCCCTTCACGTTGATGACGCCGGCGCCGGTCATGTGCACGATCGCGTGCAGCGGATACTCGTACGAAGCCCAGTGGACCTTCGGTTTCGGTTTCATTCCGTGCTCGACGAAGAACGATTCCGGATAGTGGGTGTTGTTGTAAGCGCTTCCGATCCAGTAGAAGTGGGCGGAATTGAGGTCGAAGTAGGTGACGCCCTTGATGATCCGGTGGAAGTCGCTGTGGTGGTGTCCGTTGATCGCCATGCGGACCTTGCCCGGCACCGCGGCGTTGGCCGCGTCGATGATCGCCCGCACCTCGTCGTTGTTCGAACAGGAGTTGCCGGCGGGACGCTCCAGACTCTGGTGGGAGAAGAGGACGCAGGGCAGGTTCGATTCCTCAAGCGTCGTTTTGAGCCAAGCCAGCTGCGCCGGCGGCACGTAGCTGATGACGTCGCCCTTTTTCTTCTTGTAGTAGTTGCCGTTGGAATAGTGTTCGATGCGCCCGTCGGCGTAGCGGATGTGGTTCGGGTCCAGCACGACGAAGCGGAATCCGTTCCGCTCGAAGAAGTAGTGCCCGCTATTCATTCCATACACCGACAGCGTCTCGTCGTGGGAGTTGCCGTCGTCGTCGTGGTTGCCGATTACGTGGTAGACAGGAATCCGCGATCCGAACGCGTTGTAGACCTCCACGTACTCGTGATCCTGCACCGGACGATGGCAGAAGTCGCCGCAATGGATGATGAAGTCGCACTTCTCCTGCTCGGCGTGCTCCAGGATCTTCATGAGCCACTCCTTGGTGGAGTGGGGGAACGTCCCCGGCGAGTAGTGGATATCCGCGAAGACGCAGAACTTGACGTCTCCGCTCAGGTCGCACCGTCCCTTGGCCGCCTTTGGCGCCACACCGGCCGCGAACGATCCCGCCGCTGTCATCGCCGCCGCGGAAAGAAACGACCTCCTACCTATCTTCTGCATGATCACCTCCTGTTGGCTACCAGTTGAAATCGAGATCGATCGTGCCGTAGCGGCCGGTCTCGTAGTATCCGGTCTCGAGCGGCGACCAGGTCGTGCGCTCGACCGGCACGCGGCGGTCGCGCGCGAACTCGGCGCGGATCGTCACCGGCGTGCGCTGCATGTCGAACTTGAGCGAATCGATCGGAATCGCGAAGAAGACGCGCCAGCCGCGCCCCGGCACGGTTTCGCCGCGGCAGACGATTCCTGTCGGACGTCCCGTCGCCGCCTTGCGGTCGAGATAGAGCGAGTGCCGTCCCTTGGCGTCGCCAATCACCTGGTAGACCAGGAAGTCCGGACGCTGCACGAGCACCTCGATGTGCTCGTTTTGCAGCGGATCGGCCTCCGCATCCATCGGCACGCGTCCCGGCTCCTCCGCCTCGACGCCGAGATAGAGGTACTCGTAGTCGTGGGCTATGCGCACGGACGTGTCGGCCTTCGCCACGCCGCTGCCAAGCGGAACGAACCCTTTCGCAACCGGCCAGGCCTGCCATTCGGACGCATCGAGCCTCGTCAGCGAACGCGGCTTGATCTTGAGTGGCTTCGAGTGCACCGGCGCCGGCATGAGCCGCGTGTTGAGGCGCTTCTTCGGAGCGATGAAGTCCTTTGCCGACGCATCGTTGAAGCCGAGGATCTCGAGTCCGATGTGATGCCCCGAAAGGATGCGGCAGGTGCCGAGCGAGACGAAGGCCACGCCGTCCCAATCCGCCGGCGCGAAGCGGGCGATATCGAGCGAGAAGACACGCGACGGATCGCCCTCCAGCCACTCGCCGAGCGACAGTGCGTCGTCGGGGCTGCCCGCAACGCCCCACTTCGGTCCCTTGTTGGCGTACTCGTGGTGGTAGAGTCCGGTGGACATCGACACACGCCGCGCATAGCGTCCCTTCACCCGGTAGTCGACGACGATTCCGGCGAAGTATTCGTTCGGCTTGCCAGGGTTCTCACCCGTGACCAGGCGTCCGCGCGAGAGGTTGTACGCCTCGTGGAAGTTGTGGGTGAAGCGGAGACGCAGCTGCCGCGCGCCAGACAGCTCGAAGCCAGCGAAGGTCTCGAGGTCGCGCACCTGGAATTCGCGGCGGCTCGGACCGGCCACCAGCCGAAGCTTGTCCGGATCCGCCGCGGTGCAGACGAGTGGCAGGTTCGTCTGGATTCCGATCACGGTGACGATGGGGCTCGCATAGACGCCCGAGCGGAGGATCTTCACGCCGTCCCGTTCGCGGTTCACATCGCGAATCTCCAGCCGTTCCGGATTGTGCATCGGTCGCGGCGGAACGACGGCCGATTCGGTCTCTCCACCCGTGCCTGGCAGATCGGCGACGACGGATGCGGACGGATCGCGCCGCGCGGCGCGCCAACCGAGCCGCCAATCGCCGCACGAGAGCCGCACGAGTGTTCCGACGCCGCCCCCAGCGAGCCGGATTTTCCTCGTTTTCACGGGGACACCGTTCGTCGTCACTTCCGAAAAATCGAGTTCGCGGTCGGCCAGGATCAAGTCCGCGACGCGGCGGACCTGCACGCGACGTCCGTCGACCCGCGCCTGGCGCTGGGCGGTCCAGGGTGCGGCGAGCGGCAGGTCGTCCTCGGCGAAAAGCGCCGCCGGACCGGCGGTGAAGAGGTACTGCTCCATCGCGTTCTCAGCGATCGAGCGGATGACATCGCGGAACACGCCCTTCGCCGGCCCGCTGTGAACGAGCTCCGGATCGGTGATGCGCGCATTGTGGAGGCTGCCGAATCCGCGCCAGTTGCGCTTCAGCTGGGCGTCGGTGAGAACGCATTTCGGCTTGTCGCCCGGACGATGCTCGTCTGGATGGAGCTTCCAGACGTTGAGGCGCGTTTCGGGCGCGAAGCCGAGCGAGGCGAGGTCGACAGTGACCGGGATGTCGACGCCGCCCTTCGCGCGGCTGATGAACGAGATGAGCACGTCCGGCGCGTCGACGCGGCGGACCGAGTGGGACTCGACGAGCACCTCGGCGTCGTTCTTCCAGTCCGGCGTGTACTTCGCGTTCATCGGCAGCAGGTTGCCTCCCTGGTAGACGGCGCGCATGACAGGCAGCCGCTGGAACGACCCGGCGTAGGAGTGCGGCACCCAGCCGAGGGCGAGGATGCGATTGACGTAGTCGAGTCCCTTGCGCCAGACGAGCGGCGAGGTGCGCGCGTCGCCGCGCATCCGGTTGACGAGGCCGATGCCCCAGCCGACCCCCGCCCAGTCGCGCCAGCGTCCGGGCGCGAGCTCGTGCGGACTTTCCATGTAGTTGAGGTCGGCGTAAGGATTGCCGCTACCGTTGGCGAAGAACATGATGCCCTCCGCGGCGAACCGGCGCTTGAGCGCGCGCCAAAACTTCACCGTGTCGTCGTCGCGCGTGACCCGGTCGCGCTCCCAGTCGATCGTGTTCGTCATCTGCGACTCGTCCACGTAGGCGGTGTCGTTGCCGAGACGCTTCGCGTAGGCCGTGAGCATCTCGACCATCCATTCGCGGCACTCCGGATAGCAGAACATCGTCTGCCAGTTGTCGCTGACGCCCGGAAAGAGCGAATCGGGGTTCCCGGCGCGGTCCTTGGTGCGGAACCATTCCGGATGCTCCTTCACTACCGGCGCGAACCAGCTCGCAGAGATGACGATCTGGTAGAAGCTGGTGTGGGTGCGCGAGGGGGCGAAGGCGCGAAGAGATCCCAGAAATCCGGCGAGTTCCTCGGTGGTGATGAATCCGCCCGTCGCGCCGCGCATCCCCTGCCGATCGCGGTAGTCGCCCCAGGAGTATCCGCCCCAGTAGCGCGGCAGCAGCTCACCCTCGTCCGTCGCCTCGACCAGAAACCGCAGGAAGTCGTCGTAGTCCCCGCCGCCGCCGACCGTGAAGAGGTCGGCCGTCCACTTCGGCGCGCGCGGAATCGCCGCGAATTCCGCCGCGACATCGGGGTCCCTGGCGAAGACGTCATCGAAGAAGGTGAAGACGTCGCCATCGAAGAGGTTGAACTGATCCGTCACCGTCACCGCCTTGCCCGGATAGAGTCCGAACGTGCCAAGGCACATCCGGTAGCCATCCGGCAGATACCAGAGGCGGTCGTGCAGCTCGCGGTAGCGTCCGATCGTGGAGTGCCACCATGGCAGCACGACCGTTCCGTCGATCGTCACGCGGTAGTGCGAGAAGCTGCCGCGGCGCTTCTCGGGATGCACGAGGACGAGCCCTTTGGAACTCTGCTTGTATTCGTTGACAGGACGCGGCCCGGACACCTTGGGAAACGGCTTGTAGGGGCCGATGTAGCCAGCGCCGAGATGCCAGAGGTTGGTGTGGAAGGACGCGGCGAGCGAGCAGTCGATGTATGGCGATACGTAGCGCGAGGTCGCGTTCGTGCTGAGGAAGGAAAGCGTCCGGCGAATGCCGCCGTTGGCGACGGTGTAGCGCTTGACGATGTCGATGCCGGGCATCTTCGGATTGGTGCAGCGAAAGGAGACGGCGTCCCGGCTGGCGCGGCGGTTGACCACGACGTCCTCACGCTCGAGCGCCTCGACGTCGCCGCCCTTCCACATAAGCCGGTAGCGGTTCTCGGTCGCGCCGAGCGCGGAGCGTCCGTCGGTAGCGGACAGAGAGCGGATCGCGCCGGTGAGCGGATCGAACACGCAACGCACCCCAACGTCCGCGCCAAGGGCGGGACGCGCCGCCTTGCGGATGTAGGGCATGAGCATATCCGCCCAGATCTCGTAGCCCGGCGCCGCGGGATGCACCTCGTCGTACATGAGGCTTGTGTCGATCTTGCCGGAGGCGTCGAGCAGCCTGTCGCGCCAGTCCAGCCACACGACCTGCCGTCCGTCGCAGAGCCTGCGGATCATCTCGTTGGTGCGGTCGTTCTTCGCCCACAGGTCGCAAGTGTCGTTCGTGTAGGCCATCCGCGGCAGGATGGCGTTGAGCAGGATCGTCGCCTTCGGCTGCCTCTCCTTCACGATCTCGACGATGCGCGCGATACCGGCGGCGACGTCCTCGGCGGAATCGAAGCGGTCGTTGGTGCCGACCATCAGCGACACGAGGCGCGTCTCGTATCCGTCCAGCTCGCCGTTGAGGCAGCGCCAGATGATCTGCCGCGTGCCGTCGCCGCCGATGCCGAGGTTGAGCCAATTGTAGCCCGCGAACCGGTCCGCCGCCACCGCCTTGCCGAGCGGCTGACGGTTCCAGCGGCGCGACTGCCACTCGCTCTCCCAGTTGCGGGTGATGGAATCGCCGAGAAGCACGAAATCGAACGTTCCGTCCGAAGCGGCGATCCTAGCCAGGGCGTCCTCGTGATGGTTGCGCCAGAAGTAGACGCCTGGCTTGTACGACAGGTTGAGCCGATCCACCGGCTGTGTGGTCGCCGGTGGTGCGGCCACACACGCCAACCACGCCACGGCCCCCGCCGCGGCGGCAATAATCGGTCTTCTCATATCATCATCCGTTTGGAACCGGACTCGCAAAGCCGCACGCATCTGTCCGGCTACCGGACGATGATCGCGAGCCCCCTGGGCGTCAGAACGATCGCACCGTCCTCGGTGACCGTGATCCCGCGGTTGAGGCTGGCCCCGCCCGGACGCTGAAGCGTCCAGTTCGCGAGATTCTCGCGTCCCGTCGCATTGATGATGCGCACCGGCAGTTCGACGGACTGCGATCCGGAGACGTTGTCTACGGTGAGTTCGCCGTCCTCCGCGAAGGCGAAGCCGTCTATCGTTCCGCCCGAGGCGGCGTCTAGCGCCAGCTTCGAGATGACGAGCGGCTGAGGTCCGCCCGCCACGCCCATCTTCAGCGTGCCGCCGCCGGACACCGCCACGACACCGACTGGATCGTTCACTGTCGGCAGCGTCGATGGCCGGCCGGCGAGGGGATAGGCGTTGTAGTGGTCGTTGCGGTTCGGGTAGGAATCGGTGAAACTGGTCTTATGCGTCTCCTCGCCGTCCGAATAGCCGCCCTGGCAGCTCCACATGCCGCCGTCCCAGTGGCGGAGGGCGGCGGTCATGTTGGTGAGCACGTCCCAATGGACTCCGTCAAGGCTCGCCTCGACGGTGCAGTTGGAGATGCAGGTAGTTGCCATGTCTGCATTCCAGATGCCGCCGACGTTGGCGAAGTCAAACCCGGCGATCTCCTTGGCGTCGTCGCGCAGGCGGACGGTAATTGGCACCCAGGTATCGTGATTGGACTGCATCGGATAGTTACTGAGGGTGTATTTGACGCCCCATAACCCGACTCCGCTGTACAAGCCGTCGAACGCACGCTCAAGTGTGAGCTTATAGCCGGCTGATTCCCTGCTGCCGTCGCCGGCGTTGTAGGTGGCGTTCATGTGGAAGCCGGCGGATCCCGGCTTGAGCGGCAGGTAGCCCTGCAGACCCTCGTAATGAACGCTCACGTTCTGATAGACGTTGGTCGCGTATTCGGTGTCCAGCACCTGATTGGCGCCGTCCGCATCGAAGTAGCCGAGCTCGTAGAACTGGACCAGCTTGACCGTGCTGCCGTAAAGGCCGGAAACCGTCCAGCGGAACCAGGTATAGTACGTCGGACGGCTGATCGTGAGCGTACCGCCTTTGACGGCGATGTCGCCGGTGAAGGTGAGGTTGCCGCCGAGTGTCCAGCTACCAGTGCCGTCCTTGCAGATTGAGACCTTTCCGCCGCCCGCGCCGTCCGAGACGTCCATCACGGTATTTTCGACAGTCGAGGTGCCGTCAAGATGCAGCGTCATCGGTTCGGACGAGAGACCGTAGGTGCCGGCGGCGTAGACGACAGGTTGCTCGCCGTTCGCCGTGAAACCGCCCGAGCCGGCGAGCGCGATTTTGCGCGTACGGGTGAAGGCGGACTTGGTCGTGCCGATGTATTCGAGCCGTCCTGACGTTTTCGATTCGCCGGACAAGGTGGGCGCACCGAGCCGTATGGCGTAGTCGACGCGGTGCTCGGCGTTGGTGTCGGTCGAGCCCGAGGTGCCGTCCGTCAGGTTCGTCGCGACGCCGAGCGAGCAGACTTCGCCCTTCTCGGCGAGCGATTCGTACTGCAGCGTGCCCTCGTTCACGGAGATGCCGCTGGCGAAGTTCTTGCGGTCCTCGCGATCCGCGAAGCGCCAGATACCGGTCCCCTCCTTGGCAAAGTAGAGCGTATGACCGTAGTGCTTGTTGTTGGGGTCAGTACCGGTGGTATTGTCGTTGATGGGATTGTTGAGGACGCAGGCGTTGACCGTGTTCGATCCGCGCAGGACGACACGCCGCCCGCCCTGCGAGGTGTAGCGCCGCTGCCACAGGCCGGTGAAGACAAGCCCTCCATGGTCGCCGGCGTTGACAATGGCCGGCCCGGGGGCATTGGCCTGGGACTCGAAAATAAACTGGCGGGGAGTCGTCTCGCCGGTCGTGCCGACATAGACGACTTCGTTGCTGGTGTTGGGCATGTAAATCATCCGGCTCGCCAACCCGAAAGACGATGGCCCGGTTGTCGAGGTGCCAAGAGAGGCGAAACCGACGCGGGAATTGGCACCGAACGTAATGTCGGTGGCGAAGCGGGATTCCGTGCCCGTGAGGTCCTGGGAGTCGACATTGGGCTGGAAGTTGAGCTTGGGCTGCCCGGCGATGAGGCCGGAGAACTCGGCCGCGCCGTATTTCCGCAGGCCCTCGAAACGGATCGTAAAGCCATCAAGCACGTTCGTGACGGTGCCGGCGCCGGAAAGTGTCCGGAGCCGGGCGGCCGCGTCACTCACACCCGACCAAGGCATCCAGAACGTCGCGTCCGCCGCGACGGTGATGTCACCGAGGAGGACGAACTTTCGTCCGAAGTTCTGCTGCAGCTTGAGGACGCCTTCCTCCACGACGATGCGGGAGTAGTATTCGCAGGAGCTGTCGGCGCCGACCAGTTTGTTCGCGGCCGAGAGGTTCAGCGTGCCAAGACCCTTCTTGACGATCGGCCCGCCCTTGTAGTCGGTCGCTCCGATCATGTAGCGGTAGCCCGTGATCGGCACAGGGATGTCGATCTCGTCGCCCGCGGCGACGGTGATCTCCAGCGTGCTGTTCGCCGAGGCGAAGGCGATGCGTTCGAGGTTGGTGACGATCGCCAGCGAGTCCGCGTCGGTCGAGGCGTTCAGGTAGACCTTCGCATCCGCCGGCACGATCACGAAATCGCCATCGCCGGGGACGAAGGAGGTGTCGGTGTAGCTGGTGCCTTTAGTCCAGTCGCTTGCCCCGTTGACAAGCGTGTTCGTGCGCGCCACTGCGCCACCTGCGATGCAGATGGCGAACCCGACGATCATCAGTTTTCTCATGTACACTCCTTAATTTACGACTGGTCAAACCAATCCCACAAGCGCTATTTTACCAAAACCACCCCTCGATTTGCAATCCCAACATCACTAAAATCATTCTACCTTGTCAGGGTCAATAATCCAGGTGCCGTAGTTTGGCACATCCAAGAACGATTTCTTCGCCATCGGCGCCCAGGTCGTGAGCTCGGGCTCACCCACTATTCGACAACGGCAGACGTTTGCGCGAATCACCCGGCGTCCATCGTTCCCGTCCAAGCCCACCGCCTTCAGCGGGATGGCGAAGAACACCCTCCAACCGGCGCTCCATGCCGCGCAGTTCTCTCCCCGGCATACTGTGCCAGCCGGCACGGCGACCTGAGCTTTGGCCAGAAAGCACGAGACGCGCCCCTTGACATCGCCAAGGAACTGAATCGTTCTCCCATCCGGCCTGACCAGGCAGACTTCGATATGTTCGTTCTGGTACGGGTCCATGCTCGTGGCCTGCGGCCCGCGGTCGTCTTCCTCGCAGCAAACGCCGACATAGAGGAAATCCTTGTCGTGGGCCACGCGCACCGTGGTGCCCTTCTTCGCCACGCCTCGTTCGATGCGCGTGAACTTGCCTGCAAGCGGGGTCCACCTGGCCCACTCCTCGCTGTACAGGGTCCCCATCGAGCGCGGCTTCTGTCGCAGCCTGCACAAGACCGCCGGTGGCGGCGGATCGCGCAGGCTGTCCACCGTTCGGGCGACGGCCTCCGCGCCCACGGCCCCGTCGTTGACACCGAGGACTTCCAGCTCGAGATGGCGGCCGGCGCCCAGCTTCTCCTCGCCCAGGGAAAGAACGACCTCGCCGTCCCAGCCAGCCGGCGCATAGCGGGAAAGGTCGAGCACGAACTCCCGCTCGGCCGGGCTCTCCACCCATTCCCCTAAAAGCAGGTTTTCCGACTCCCTGGCCCCCTTCGCAGCCCCCCACCACGGGAACACGGCGATGCAGCGGTCGCTGAAAAGCCCGGTCGAGAGCGACACCCGCTTCACAAAGCCGCTGGAACAGTGGTAGTCGAGCACCAGACCAGTGAAGAGTTCCGCATAAGTTCCCCAGCCCCACGGATACGTATAGCCGAGGTGAGAGCCGTGCGCCTCCTGCAGCGTATGGCGAAAGCGCAGTTTCAGCCGCTTCGCGCCCTTCATCCGAAAGCCCGCCCAGCACTTGAGGTTGCTCGTTTTGACGGCCTCCCGCCGCGTGGGCCCGGCGACCAGCCGCAACGCCGCCGAATCGGCCACCGCCTGCGCCGGCTTGAGATTCGTCTGCACACCGGAATTGCAGACGCACTCCGACGTCCATTCATACGTCTCGACGATCTCCGCACCGTCCACCTTGCGCAGACACGGCCGTTTCTCCCTGCGATCCGGTTCGACGGTGGTGTACTTGAGATGCCGCACGCTCGACTCGCGTCGGCGAGGCTTGGCCGGGAGGGCGGTGACGTCCTTGCGTTCCTGCGTGTCGACAGCCGCCATCTCCCGCCAGCGGAGCTCCCATGCGCCCGGCTCGAGAGTCACCAGCGCAAACACACGTCCCCACAGCTCGATGCGCCGAACGGGAACCTCGACCCCGTTGGCCGTCACGCTGCAGAAGTCCATGTCCTTGTCGGCAAGAAGAACGTCGACACGGCGCTCGTTCGTCACGCGACGCCCCTCCACCTTGCATCCCCTTGCCGTGGTGTAGTACTGGTTCAGCGGCACGTCGTTCGCCGCGAAGAGCTGAACCGGCGCCGGCGTCGCGAGGTACTGTTCCATGCGGTTCTCGCCCAGGCCGACGACGGTGTCGGCGAACACCCCTTTTGCCGGACCGGAGTAGACGAGTTCCGGACGATAGAGCGAGGCGCCGTCTATCGACCCTTCCCCCCTCCAGTTCGACCTCAGGTCCCGATCTGCCAGAATCGGACTCCTCTTGGCGAGCGTCTCGTCGAAGTGTCCCTTCCATACGTTGATTCGCTCGTCGGCCCCGAAGCCAAGCGTAGAGAGGTCGACGGTGACCGGCACATCCCGTGCCTTGCCGCGGTTGATGAACGAGAGCACGACGTCGCGGCAGTCGACCCTCACGTTGGCGTGGCCTTCGATCTCGGTCGCGAAGTCGCGCTTCCAGTCCGGCGTGAAGGCCACGTTGACCGGCACCATGTGACCGCACTGCCACTGGGCCCGTATCGCCATCAGGCACCACTCGTCCCAATGCGGGCAGGGCACCCATCCCAGCGCCAGGAAGCGATTGACGTAGTCGCATTCGCGCGTCCAGTAAAGCGGAGCGGTGCGGTTGCCGGGCTTCATGCGGTTGACGAGGCCGATGCCCAAGGCGACACCGGCCCAGTCGCGCCAGTAGGCCGGTTTCATCTCCTTCGGCGACTCCATGTAGTTGAGATCGGCGTATGGCAGGCCCGATCCGTTGGCGAAGTACGTCACGCCTTCCGAGTGAAGACGCTTCTTGAGCATCCGCCAGAACTTGACGCAGTCGTCGTCGCGGGTCACGACGTCCTTCTCCCAATCGATGGTGTTGGTCATCTGGGTTTCGTCCGTATAGCAGACGTCCGAGCCGGTGTCGCCGGCGAACGCCGACAGCATGTCCACCATCCAGTTGCGGCAATGCGGATTCGAGAAGAGCGTCTGAAAGTTGCGGCAGCATCCCGGGAACAGCGAGTCGATGTTGCCGTCGCGGTCACGCATCCTGAACCATTCCGGATGCTCTTTGAGCACTCGCGTCCATTCGCCGGCCGATATGACGATCTGATAACAGTTCGCATGCACGCGGCCCGGGGCAAAGGCGCGAAGGTGGCGGTAGTATTCGCGCGTCTCGTCGCGTGTCAGCCGTCCGCCGAAGAAACCCTGGAGGGATTGCGTCGCGGGATCGAAGCGGTAGTCGCCCCAGCTGTTGAAGAGACCGGCGCAGACGATGAACTCGCCCTCGTCCATCATCTCTGTCAGCCAACGGACGAAATCGTCGTGGACGGTGTTCCAGACTATGCAGGCGAGATTCTGCATCCACTGCGGCGCGGCGGGGATGGAGTCGATCTCGCGCCGTACGTCGGCGTCACGTCCGAAGACGTCGTCGAAGAACCCGAAGACTCCGCCCCTGAAGGCGGTGAACTGGTCGGTCACCGAAACGGACTTCCCTGGTCGCACGTCGAACGTCCCCAGCCCCATCTTGTAGCCGTCGGGCAGATACCACAGGCGGTCGTGGTATTCGCGGTAGTGGCCGATGGACGAATGGAACCACGGCAAGACGACCGTGTCGTCGATGAGCACGCGGTAGTGCGCGAAGTCGCCGGCCGTTCCGTTCGGATGCGTCAGCACCAGGCCTTTCGAGCTCTGCACGTACTTGTTGACCACCTGCGGTTTCTCGACGTCCGGGAACGGACGGAACGGGCCGATGTAGCCGGCGCCGAGATGCCAAAGCCCGTCCTTGAAGCCGTCCGCAAAGGTGCAGCGCATGAACGGAGTCACGTAGACCGTGTTCCCGAGGGACGTCTCCCCGCGGAATTCAATGGTTCGGCGCAGCCCACCGTTGTAGGGACGGTACCGCTTGACGATCGTCACGCCGGGCAGCTTTCGGTTGCGGCACCGGAACACCGTCGACTTGACGCCGCCCTGGGAGGCGGCGGTCTTTTCAACTACCTCGTCTTCGCCCTCAAACGCCTCGATGTCGGCATCTTTCGTCATCGCGAAGTAGACAGTCTCGACTGTCTTGGCGATCGACGACCCGTCTGCGGAACAGATTCCGCCGATTCTTCCCGTGGCGTCGTCTATCGCCACGCGGGTCGCGCCGCAGTCGACTTCAAGGCCGAACGATGCCAGCGACATGCCGGCAGCAAACAAACCGGTAACCATCATTCTGTAGACTATGCTCATCTCCATTTGCTCCATTGCGTTCCGACAAGGGCAGGGGATCTCAATGACCGCTCGTTTCCTTCGGCGCGAACTCCTCCCAGCGCCCCATGCCCGGTACGAGACGACCGACGGTCAGGGTGCCGTACCTCTCGTAGTCACGGTACGAGCCGTGTCCGCGCCGAACCGGCGCCCAGCAGCTTCGCTCCCCGCGCCGGATCTTACGTGAACGGCAGAGGTTGAAGCCAATCCTGCTGCCGGGCGCGCCGTCGAATCCGCGAAGCGCAGCATACGGCACCGCCAGCGCCACACCCCAGCCCTTTCCAGGCCTGACATACGGATGCACCTCCACCTTGTCAGCGGGAAAACTTCCCTGCGGATAGATCTCGACTCCACCCGCCGCATCCGCGATGACCTGAAGCGCCTCGCCATCGTCCGTTCTGAAGAACACCTCGAAGGTGTCGTTCTGGAAGATCGATTCGCCGTCCGTCTTCGGTCCGTCCTTCTCCGTCTCGGCGGCGAAAGCATCCACGTAGACGAATCTCCCGTCCACCGCGACCGCGCCGCTGCTGTCCGCAGAGCAGTCATCCGTCGCGAACGGATTCATCCCCGCGATCGCGCCCCATCCCGACTTGCCGGACCAGCCGTCCACGGTCACCGTCGGACGCTTCTTCAGCGTCGGCAGCGCGACAGGATCCGGGACGCGTCCCGACGCCACCCCGGTCCGGATGCTCCGTGGCTTCAGCACGTCTTGTGCACCCTTCTCATTCGCGCCCACGATGGTCGCCGAAATACGGCGGTTGGCGAGGATGTGCGTCACACCGAGCGAGAGAAACGCCTCGCCGTTCCATCCCTCGGGCGCGTACGCCGCGAGGTCGAGCGTGAAGGTCCGCGACGGGGTGGTCAGCATGTCATCGAAAGCGAAGTGCAGATCCTGCTTCCGGCCCGTGCCCCAGGGCGGGAACCGATTCTCGAGCTGTCCGCCGCTGAGGCCGAAGGAGAAGTCCACCCGTTTGATGTACTTGCCGCCCTTGCCGCGGTAGTCGACCACCAGTCCGGCGAAGTCGATCTTCGGCGTCCCGCCGCCCCAGACGTGCTGCCCGGCCGGATGCACGGACGAGGCGTTCCAGAAGGTGTTGGTGAGCCGGAGGCGGACGGACTCGGCGCCCTTCAGGAGCAGTCCGGCGTACGCCGACGTGTCCAGCGTGTCGTTGCGGCGCGTGGTGCCGGCGGTGAGGGTGAGCGATTCGGCATCCGCCTCGGCGACGACCGGTTCGAGCTCGGGCTGGAGATTGCGCAGATTCGTGTGCGCACCGACGTACCGTGCAAAGGCAAAAGCCTTGATGCCGAACTTCTCAACCGCGCATCCCTTCACTCTGCACTTCTCCGGAATGCGCGGGTATTTCTCGTAGCGGACGGCGGAAACGCGTCCGGGACGCTTCCGCACCGCGGCGAACGGCTCCGCCCGCGCCTCAAGCTCGGCGAGTCTAGCCGCCCCGGCGTCCGTCCGAGCGCGCTTCATGGAACCATCCGCTGCAAGGAATACGATGTCGCAGGGCACTGCCGACGTTACCATCCCGTCTCGAATCGCAACGCCCTTCTGGCTGGTATAGAAAGCGTGCGTGGGCAGTCCGTTCACCGCCGCGATCGCGGCATGTCCGGGCGTTACCGAAAGCTGAACCGTTCCGTTGACCGCAACATTCGCGAACAGATGCCGGAGCAGTCCCGAAGGAGCGCCCTGGTACACCGTCCTCCCGCCTTCGAACACAAGGTCGAGATCCTCGCCCGTGCGCGCGTACTCGGCGCGAAGTTCGGCGTCGGAGAGAATCTCGAGCCTTTCCCTGGCCGAGGCCGGGTACCACACTCGGCGCGCACGGACCGTGATCTCTCCGCAAGTGTCGAAACCGAGCGAACCGAGATCGACCGCCGCCGGAACGTCCGCGACCCTTCCCGAGCGGTTGATGAACGAGACGACCACATCGTCCGTGTGGTGGCGGCGGACCGCGTATGACTCGATGGGAGTTTGCGGATCGTGCTTCCAGTCCGGCTCGTACTTTGCCGGCAGGGGCAGCGTCTTTCCCAGCTCGCGGACGGTGCGGAAGTGCGACAGCCAACTGCCGGGCTTGAGGTTCGTGTGGAGCGGAATCGGAATCCATCCGACGGAGAGCGGGTGGCTCACGTAGTGCACGAAGTCATCGCCGTAGTTGATCATGGCCATGCGCCCGTCGGGACGGAGCCGCGACGCGAGTTCGATTCCGTACACGACGCCGGCGAACTCCCGCCAGTTGGACGGATTCGCCTGGCGCGGCGAGCATTCCATGTAGTTGATGTCGGCGAACGGATTCCCGCTGCCGTTGAAGAAGAGAAATCGGCCGTCCGCCCGCGCCCGGCGCCGCATGTCGCCCCAGAGCGCGATCCAGTGGTCGTCGCGCACGAGTTCGCCCTGCTGCCAATTGATCGTGTTCTCCTGCTGCGCCTCGTCGGTGTAGACGTAGTCGGCCCCGATCAGCGCGGCGTTGTCGCAGGCAGAGCGGACTAGGAATTCGCGGCAGTCCGACCTGTTGATCATCGACTGGTAGTTGTCGAGGAGCCCGGGGAAATGCACCTGCTTGAGTCCGTTCCTACCGCAGGTGCGGAACCACTCCGGGTGTTCGCCGAAGACCCTGGAGCGCGGATCGGCCGCGATGAGTATTCCGTACACGCCATGGAGCGACCGCGGCGAAATCGCCTTCAGCCCCTGGATGAACGCGCGCGCCTCCGAGCCTTCGATCCATCCGCCGGCCTGTCCGATGAATCCGTTCTGCCAGCGGTAGTCCGCCCAGTTGGACGAAAGCATCGACTTAGAAATGAAATATCCAGATTCGGTCATCGCGGCGACGTACTTCGTGAAAGGTTCGAAACCCCAGCTGTAGGTGAGCAGCACGTCGTCCATCCGACTATCGACGGGTCCGAGCGAATCGTAGATTTCGCGCATGGCGGGATCGCGTCCGTAGATTTCGTCGAAGAAGCGGAACTCGTCGCCAAGGAAGAAGGCGAGGCGGTCCTCGTAGACGATTCCGCCGCCCGACGGCGCGTCAAGCGTCCCGAGGCACATCCGCCACCCGCCTGGCAGATACCACAGGCGGTCCTCCTTCTCGCGATAGGTGTTGATTGACGACTGCCACCAGGGCAGGACGGGGTTCCCGGCGACGCGGACGCGCAGGTTCGCAAATCCGCCGCGCTCTGGATGGCGCGTGTTGAGCAGCACCATGCCTTTCGAGGTCTGGACGAAGGTGTCCTCCCGGACTGGATGCTTCACCTTGGGGGCGGGCATGAGCGGCCCGATGTAGCCGGCGCCGAGAAGATAGGCGTCATCGTAGAACGCGGGATCGAATACGCAGTCCGTGAACGGCATCACGAACGCGATGCGGCTTGAGTCATTTGAGAACGAAAGACGGCGTCCGAGAACGCCGTTGACCGTGAAATACCGCTTTCCGATGCGAAAGTTCTGAAGCGCCGCGTTGGTGCAGACGAAACTGGCCTCGCCATCGCAAACGTCGCACGAGACGACCGCGTCGCCGCATTCGTCGGCGCTCCTGTCCCCGTCCCGAGACTTGACGAGATAGGCGTTCCGCACGTGCTTGACGACCGTCGCGCCGTCCGTCTTCCGGATAATTTCGGCGACGCCGCCCGTGCGCCGGTCGAGGCGGTAGATCGCCTCGGCGGTGACGATTTCGGGGGACGCTCCAACGGACGCGCCCCAGGCGAAAGACGCCATTGAAACCGCTGCCAGCGCAAACTCACAGGCAAGAGGACGCATCGTCTACCCCATGCCGTCCGCAGGTCAAGGAACCGGGCGACCCAACGCCTTGAGCATAACTTCGGGATGGTCGGTGCCGAAGCAGTCGAAGCCCAGCTTGCGCAGGCGGTGGTAGGACTCCTCGCGGTCGTCCTGCGTCCAGATCCACGCGACGGCGATTCTTTTCGCCGCATGCAGACGCGCCACCCGATCACGCAGGAACGCCGTCGGCGGACAGAACGGCTCCTCGCGCGCGAGGTCGACGCGGATCGTGAACGACACGATGTCCGCACCGTCGAACCCGTCCGCCTCGAGCTTGTCGAACGTGGCCGCGACGCGGGCATTGGATTCGGCAGCCTGTTCGCCCTCGAGGAACGCATGGGCCCAGTACTTCGGGTGCAGTCCGACCATGCCCTTGGCGCCCGGCACCAGCTTGCGCCACGCCTTGGTGACGGACGTACCGTTGGCGAGGCAGATGACCTGCCGCTCGACGCCGTGCTTGCGCGCGAGTTCGTACATCTGCTGCGGCGTTTGCGTCTTGATGTCGAGCAGGATCCGCCGCTCGGGATGTCCGGCCATCTCCGCGAAAATCTCGTCCCACGTCGGCAGGGGCGTGCCCTTCCAGCGTGCGCCCTTGCCATCGCCGGCGTCCAGCGCCTTATAGAATGACCAGGGCTTCTTGTCGAAGTCCGAATAGCTCATGCCGCGCGGCGGGTCGTGGATCGCGAAGATGACGCCGTCAGACGTGATACGCGCGTCAGCCTCGGGAATCTGCCCCGCTTCCCAGCACCGACGCAGCGCGACGATGGAGTTCTCCGGCCATTCGATTCCCCAGCCGCGATGCACGAAGTTCGGCATCGCGGCAATTCCGGTGACGGGAGCCGCCAGCGCCACCGCCAGCAAGACCTTCAAGAGACCAGGGTGGGGCGCCCCAAATTGGACAGATGTCTTGTCGTTCATGGGAGACATTATAGCATATCTTCTCCACTCAGTAAATGACGCACGACGTGGCTGGCAAGGCTTGCTTTCAGAAACCGCCGAAACATGCTATACTAAGCGGCGTTCAAACTGAGGAAAACTATCTCATGCCAGCAGTGATGGCCTAAACACCAATCTCAAATCGTGAAACTGAGATGAAAGGAACAAGCCCATAGACAGTTAAAACGATAAGGCGGGGAGAAATCCGCCGAACAGCAATTTGCAATGCTGCAAAGCAGTCGT
>CACYCW010000223.1 GCA_902773015.1 uncultured bacterium | reverse complement strand
TTAGTGTCCAGTATTTGGCAAACGGGGTCGCTCGAAACCTTATTCGCCTTTGTTGAGAGTGTCCGTTATTATGGCAAACTGCGCCGAACAACGCGAAACTAATTCCCCGTGGAAATCCGCAAGGGAAAATGATATAATACCGTGAGTTGAATTGTTAGAGGCATAGCAGTCCGTACCTTATGGTGTTCTCTCTCGTCCTGCCGACGTGGAACCGGGCGTTTTGCATTCGCAAAACGATCGAGTCGGTATTTGCGCAATCGTTCCGCGATTGGGAACTCGTTATTGCCGACGACGGGTCGACGGACGGGACGGAGAAGTTGATACGGGAGACGTATGCCGCGGAGCTGGCCGATGGGCGCCTGAACTACCTCCGGCTGCCGCATGGCGGCGTGTGCCGGGCGCGGAATGCCGCGCTCGCCGTCGCGAAGGGGGAGTGGATCGCCTACGTTGATTCCGACAACGCGATGCGGCCAGACCATCTGCAGTCGTTCGCCGACGCCATTGCCGCCAACCCTTCGGCGCGAACGCTCTACGCCAAGCTGAAGCTGTTGGGGGCCGGCGAGGAGAAGGGGCGTCCCTTCGACTGGAACGCCCTTCTCGAGCGGAACTTCATCGACCTCGGCGTGTTCGTCCATCACCGCGACCTCGTCGCCTCGTGCGGCGGGTTCGACGAAGAGTTCCAGCGGCTCGTCGACTGGGAGCTGATCCTCCGCTACACGGCGAAATTTCCGCCAGTCTTCGTCGATCGCGTTCTCCTGGACTACAACGACACGCACGCCTTCGCCCGTATCACCGGCTCGTGGAACGGCAACCAGGACTGGAAGGCGGCGGTCATCGCCAAGCACGGCGCGCACTTGCCGATGGTGACGACATTGATCACGACCTACAATCACAAGAACTACATCGCCGAGGCCATCGAGTCTGCAATGAACCAGGAGGGGCCGTTTCGCCGCGAGATCGTCATCTCTGACGACGGGTCGAAAGATGGCACGGCGGAGATCATCGCCGACTATGCCCGTCGCTATTCGCATCTCGTACGCAACGTCTCCCAACCGATCAACCGCGGCGTCTCGGCGAACGTCCGCAACGCCCTCCTGGCGGTGAGGGGTGAGTTCGTGGCCACGCTCGAGGGGGACGACTACTGGGTCGATGACCGCAAGCTCGCCAAGCAGTTGGCTTTTCTCCAGCGGCATGCCGAATGCCCCATGGTCTTCTCGCGGCTGTTCATCCGCAAGGATACGCGGCCCGCCCTTCATCGGCTCGCGATTCAGGAGAGTCTCCCCGAACTCATGACGGGGCGCGACTTCTTCAACACCGGATCGTCGAGCGTGATTATCAACTTCTCCTGCTGCCTGTTTCGCCGCTCGGCCTTCACGGACATTCCTGCCTGCCTTTGGGAGCCGCGCCTCAGCGAGATTGCGCTTGCCTTCCACCTTGAGCGCAAGGGGCCGATCGGCTACATGGCCGAACCGATGTCGGTCTATCGCATCCACGACGGCGGGGTCTGGCAGGGAGCGTCCTTCATCGGCCGCCGTCTTCAGGAGATCGACTGCCGCAAGCTGGCGATCCGCGTCTGCGACCCCCGCTACGTGGATGACTTCAAAAACGAGATCTTCCGCATCAACGAAGTCTGTCGCGCTCAGCTGTCGGTCGTGCGCTCCGATCGGCTTCTGGTATCCGCCCTGATGGCGCTCCTGCCCTATGGGTTCGTCGTGGGCTGGTGGCGGCGCAATCGGGACGTCGAAATCGACCGTCCGCTCTTCGCCTATCCCGGATTCGCAAAGCGTCTTCGCCGGATTGTCAAGTTCGCTCTGCCGTACGGAGCGGTGATGGTGGTTCGGAACCGCGCGCGGCGCCGCCGACAATGGAGGTTCGCAGATTGACCAAGGTCTCCGTCATCGTTCCAGTCTATAACTCCGCGACCTTTCTGCCGCGGTGTCTGGGTTCGCTTCTCGCCCAGACGTTGCGCGAAATCGAGATCGTCTGCGTCGACGACGGATCGACCGACGGCTCCGGCGCGCTGCTCGACGACTACACGACGAAGGATGCGCGCGTTCGGGTCGTTCATCAGGCGAATGCCGGGGCGGGGCCGGCCCGGAATGCGGGTATGGACGCGGCTACTGGCGACTATCTCTTCTTCTGTGACCCTGACGACGCCGCTCAGCCGCAGATGCTGGAGCGCCTTCACGCGTGTGCGGCGGCCGCTTGCGCCGATGTCGTCCTTTCCGGGCGAATCGCCCTCAGTCGTTATTTCAGCATGCAGATGCCGATCTACCCTTCCGCCGAGTTCCCGCGCGGAGGCAAGGTGTTCTGCGGACGCGATCAATCGAGCAGCCTGTTCACGGCCGCGCGCACGGCACTCTGGGACAAGCTCTTTCGGCGGGAGTTTGTTGTCGGCCATTCCCTGCGCTTCCAGGCGGTTGCGCATTCGAATGACTTGTATTTCGTCACGCTTGCGGTCGCCCTGGCCGGGCGTCTAGTCGTTGAGGACGGCGCCTATTACATTCACAGGAGCTGGAGGTCAGGGAGTCTGCAGAACACGAAGGACGGTCTGCCGACGGCTTTCCTTGAGGCGTATGATGCCTGCGAGACCGAGCTGACGGCGCGCTCTTTAATGTCGTGCTATTGCTCTGCGCTCGCTCTGCTTTTGCTGCGCTGTGGCAGACGTGAGATTGTCAAGTTCAGGTCGCCCAACTCGATTTCGCTTTTCTACCATGGGTTTCGGGAACGCCTCATTCGGATCGCTTCCGAGGTGTCCGCGGACGAGATGCGGCTCTGGCCCAGTTTGGATCAATGGCTGATGCGGGCAGTCCGGAGTCAAGAGGAGCCATCGGCCTTCTGTCGTCTGAGCAAGTTCTGTCGGTGGCGCGGCCAGTGGCTGAGACTGCTGCGTTTCCTTTTCCATTTCCGCATCCGGGAAGTCTGGTAGCCGGATTGCGGGGAGCGCCCGTCGGTCAGGGCTCCCAGCTGGCCTTCGGCGGGGCCTTGGCGCTCCATTCGGGGAGGGAGATCATGCGGCCGGCGTGGTCATTGCCGGCGAGGTAGGCCTCGGCGACGTATTCCCGGCGCTTCTTCATCTCGGCCAGCAGGCTGCGGATCTCGATGACGGCGTCATAGCACATCGCGAGAACCTGCTTGCGCGTCTCCTCGTCGACATCCGGCATGCGCAGCAGTTCGACGGACGACAGCAACACCGTCGCCGGCTGGCCGAGGGCGTGGCAGAACCCGGCGAGGGAGTCCATGACGGCCTTGGCCCGCTCGGCCTGCAGCTCGGCGATTCGGAGCCGCTTGGCGGTCTCGTCGGGCGAGGGGGTCTTGATATCGGGTTGATCGCTCATTGTGGTTTCATTTCATTTCGAGGGCTGTCGAGGGCTATCGAGGGCTGGCGAGTCGTGTGCGATCTCCTTCTCACCCTGCAAGCGACCCCATGTTGAAGATCGGCATGAACATGGCCATGACGATCGTGCCGATGACGGCGCCGAGAAAGACCATGAGGAAAGGCTCCATCAGTGCCGTGAGCGTTGCGAGAAGGGCCTCGACCTCCTCCTCGTAGGCATCCGCCACCGAGTCCAGCATGTCCTCGACCTTGCCGGCCTTCTCGCCCGCGGCGATCATGCGCACCATGATGATCGGCATGTACGGCTTGCCCTCGAGCGCGACGTTGAGCTGGTTGCCCTGCTCGACCTCCTTGCGCGCGTCGAGGACTGACTTCTCGAGCACGTGGTTGCCGAGCGAGCCCGCGACGACCTCGAGCGACTTCAGGATCGGCACGCCTGCGTTCGTCATCTGCGCGAGCAGGCGGCAGAAGCGCCCGATCGCGCTCTTGAGGTTCAGGGGGCCGAAGACCGGCATCTTCAGCTTGAACTCGTCGAACTGGAGCCGCCCGCGCTCCGTCGCCTTCCAGCGCTTGAAGATGAACACGGCGATGACGATGCCGCCGAGGATCCAGTACCAATTGCCCTTGACGAAGTCCGCGAGGTCGACGAGCGACTGCGTGAGGGCGGGCAGGGGCTTGCCGAAGCCGGAGAACATCTCCGCGAAGATGGGGACGACGAACTGGATGAGACCGGCGGCCATGAGCAGGGCGATCGAGACGATGACCGTCGGGTAGGTCATCGCGCTCTTGACCTTGCCCTTGAGGCGCGCCGTCGACTGGAGGATTGCGCCGAGCCGCTTGAGGATGCCGGCGAACTCGCCCGACTTCTCGCCCGCGACGACCATGTTGATGTACATGTCCTCGAACAGGCCTGGGAACGCCGCGAGGCCGGCGGACATCGGTTCGCCGCCCTCGATCGTGGCGCGGATGTGGGTGAGCACCTTCTTGAACTCGGGGTTCGCACATTGCTCCTCGAGCGTCTGGAACGTCGAGAGGATCGGCATGCCGGCACCGGTCATCGACGCGAGCTGGCGCGTGAACGGCACGAGCTCGTTCTTGACGAGCTTCTTGACGCCTTTGATTTTTGGTGGCTGCATGGTTTCGATTGCTGTCGGTTCGATTGCTGTCGATTGCTGTCGGTGGCGATCGAGTTGTCTTTCTACTCGCCGCCAGTGACCTCGAAGGCGGCCTGGAGGGATGTGAGCCCGGCGCGCACCTTGCGCATGCCGGCCTCCTTCAGCGTGACCATGCCCTCCTCGAGCGCGAACTTCTTGAGGAGCTCCGCATCGCCGCCCTTTTCGATCAGCGCGCGGATCTTCGGGGAGACCGGCAGCACCTCCATCATCGCACCACGCCCCTTGTAGCCGAGGTTGTGGCACTTCGGGCAGCCGACGGGGCCGAAGATCTCGACGCCCTCGAACGGCGCCGGGTCGACCTTGTTCGCGGCGAGCAGCTCGGCGTTGACCGTGACGGGCTGCTTGCAGAAGGGGCAGAGCCGGCGGTAGAGCCGCTGCGCCTGGGCGAGGATGAGCGAGCTCGCGAGCATGAAGGGCTGGATGCCCATGTCGAAGAGTCGCGCGATGACGCCGCATGCATCGTTCGTATGCAGCGTCGAGAGCACGAGGTGCCCGGTCAGCGCCGCCTTCACCGCGATGTCCGCCGTCTCGCCATCGCGGATCTCGCCGACGAGCACGATGTCCGGATCCTGGCGGAGGACGGACCGTAGGATGCCCGCGAAGGTGAGGCCCTGGGCGACGTTGACGTGGCACTGGTTGACGCCGGCGAGCTCGTACTCGACCGGGTCCTCGGCGGTGACGATGTTGACCTCGGGCTTGTTGAGGTCCTGCAGGCAGGAGTAGAGCGTCGTCGTCTTGCCCGAGCCGGTCGGGCCGGTGACGAGGATGATGCCGTGGGGCTGGTCGATCGCGTACTTCATCGCCTTGTAGGCGTACTCGTCGAGCCCGAGCTGCGCGAGGCCAGGGGCGAGGTTCGATTTGTCGAGGATGCGCATCACGACCTTCTCGCCGTGGACCGTCGGCAGGATCGAGACGCGCACGTCGACCTCCTTGCGCAACGCCTTCACCTTGAAGCGCCCGTCCTGCGGGCAGCGGTGCTCGGCGATGTCGAGGTTGGAGAG
>CACYCW010000222.1 GCA_902773015.1 uncultured bacterium | reverse complement strand
GTGCTGTAGCATGACCGGCGGAGAGGCTTTCCATAACTGCACAAAACGCATTCCCGGCCAAAATTCATTTTGCGCAGTTATCATGCAATCTGCGCCATGCCGTCGCCATTTTATTGGCCATGGTGAAAATCCGGGATAAGGGTGTCAAGGGACGTCCCTTCTGTCCTTTGCGTCCCTTGTGTCCCTTCTGCGACCGCCGGTAGGGTCACGCGTCCCGCGTGACCGCACCGTTTCATGCCTCACTTCACGACCTCCCAATAGCCGGTCTTGGAACTACCGCCTCGCTTTATCACCCGTGATCGGGATCGGGCGCCGTGACGTGCAGGTTGATGAAAACCGCGCCCCACCCGGAGCGCGGAAGCTCCACAGACTTTTTCGCCGGAGGCCCGGACTTTTTCGCCGTGCCTTCCAGCATGCGTCCGGTTTGGCGCGGCGAGCTTCCATTCGGCAAGGGCGCGGCGCTGTGAGCCCGACCCGCTCGGCGTACACGAGTACGGAAGGAACGTGAGAATTATATCGCAATATCCCCGCCCGATTTCAAGCGCCGCGGGACGAAAAAGAAACGCCCGGATACGAGATCCGGACGCTCCAGTCTGACTAAGAAAATCGTTCAGGCTTCAGGTTTGGTCTTCTTGAGACCGAGGCCTCGGCTGCCCTCCTTCCACTCGCCGCGCTTCTGCAACAGATTGACGCGCTCAAAACGTTTCAGAACGTTGCGGCGGGAAGTGATCTTGCCGGAACCCTTAAGGGATGGATGCTGACTCATGTCTCTAGTTTCCTTTCAACGTTGGGTATTATATCATTTTCCTTTCGGCTTTTCAACCGGGGTCTTTGCATCCGCCTTGGCAGGGGCCGGAGCTGCCTTGGCAGCCGGCTTCGCGACGGGTGCGGACTGGACTGCAGGCTTGACAGCCGGCTTCGCGACGGGTGCGGACTGGACTGTAGGCTTGACAGCCGACTTCGCCGCCGGGGCAGCCTTTGGCGCGACCTTGGCAGCTGGCGTCGCCTTGGGAGCAGCCTTGGGAGCAGCCTTGGGGGCCTCCGTCGGCGGCAGGAAGTGCTTGTACTCTTCAGACGCCTCGATTTTTGCAGACTTTACCTCGTTCTGAACAAATTCCTGCACAAAAGCGCGATCGTCCTTGGTCTCCAGGAACTTGATGACATCGGCCTCCTTCGGCACTTCCTGAGCCTTCTCGGCCTTGAGCAGGATGTGGCTCGCCTGGACCTTCTCAGGGGTCGCCGGTTTGCCGTCCTTGGCCTCAACAGCGGGAATCTTCTTCGTCACCAGGATGAGGTGCTGACCGAACTGGGTCTTGACCGGATCGGAGACCTTGCCGACAGGCATCTTAAAGGCGACCTCGTCGAACTCCTTCACCATCTGGCCATGACCGAACTCACCAAGGTCACCGCCCTTCTGCGAGGACGGGCAGGCGGAATTGGCCTTGGCGAGCTCGGCGAACTTCTTTGGCAGCTCGGCGGCGGGCACCTTGTCCAGCTGGGCCTTGAGCGCGGCGATCTTCTTGGCCGTATCGGCCTCGGCGGTCTTGGCCGCCGCATTCTTCGCGACGATCTCGGCGATCGTCTTTTTCGCCTCCGCGGCATAGTCCTTCTTCTGGCGCTTCGCCTGCTCTGCCTTGATCATCTTGTCGATGAGAATGCCGTTCTCGAACTCCGCACGGGCGCGCGCCTCGCCGAGCGGGAACTTCTTGAAATACTCCTCAATCGACTTCGGCGCGTCCTTCATCTTGGCCGTCGCCTTGAGGAACTCGGCCTCGCGCGCCTTCCGGTCGGCGTCGGAGATCGTGAAACCGACGGCCTTCGCCTTGGCGACGAGCACCTTCTCAACGATGAAGCTCTGCACCACCTGGTTGGCGATCATCTGCCGCGCGTAGTCCCTCTGCTCCTTCGGGATCTTGTCGCCCTGCGCCTTGACGATCGCCGCGACATCGGCGTCGATGGCGCTCTTCATCAACTTCTCTCCGTTGACCGAGACCGCCATCACGTCCTCCGTCTTCTCCTCCTCTGGCGCACCGCAACCGGCCACCAGCGCGCCCGCAAGCGCCACGACTCCCATCATCTTGATGTTCATTCTCTTTGCCTTCCTTCGTTTTACGAAATGAGCTCCAGGACCGCCCTTCGCACCTCGAAGGCACAATCCACGTGGAATTGATAGAATACACCAATTACCCTCGCCGCGTCAAGGGGGGTGCTTGATTTTTTTTCATCAGGCTCGACAGGGATGAAATGCGGCAATCGCCCGCCAGCGGGGGCATTCGCAAGGGTGCACAGGTATTCCGCGACAGCCCGCGAGACCCGGATGCACCGCCCCTTCCCCTCGCCGAACGCCCCCGTCTCGAGCGAGAAGGCGGACCACTCCGCGTCACGGTCGTAGCCGGAGAAGTCAGGCGCGAGACCCGCGAGCCGCAACACGGCCAGCTCGAACGCGAGCAGTTCGACGACCGACGAGCCACCGCGCGAAAGGGTGTCACCCAGAAGTTCGTACCACAGCCGACAGTCCGGGCCCACCGGCGCCAGCTCCGTCGCGAGGCGCCGGCAGTACCCGGCGAGGACGAGCGCCCGATAGTCGCCGCGCAGCACATCCCGACTATCAAGCGGTGCGCAGTCGCGTAGCGCGTGCAACTCGCCCCGCGCGCGCAGGTAGTAGACGATGTCGCACGTGTAGTTGAGGTCGTATTGGCCGAGGAAGAGGCTCTTAGGACGCACCGCGCCCTTCACCACCGTCACGACGCGGCCGGTCGGCGTGAGCCAGGTGACGATGTGCGAGGTGCGTGACCACGGACGGATCTCCGTGCAGATCGCCTCCGTCCTCGCCGTCTCACCGGCCATTCGTCCCGAATCAGAAGAACAGCTTCGCGAAGGCAAGCAGTCCCTGCTTCCACGGCACGCGGTGCGAGACGCCGCTCTTGCCCGCAAACTCCGAGAGGTGCGCCACGTACCAATCGTAGTTGCGCACCAACGCCTGCTTGTTCGAGTACTGCGGACGGTAGCCGAGCTGCTTCTCCGCCTTCTCGATCGAGACGAACGAGTCGGTTGACGCCGTCTCATAAACCCATGGATAGAGCGGCGAGAGATGGAGCCTCTCGAGGATGCGCAGGATGAACACGACCGGCTTCACGGGCAGCCCGTGGATGTGCTTGCCGTGACCGGCGCGGTCGAGGACCGCCTGGTAGTCCTCCTTCATCGTCGTGAACTCCTTCGCGCCGATGTTGAACTCGGTCGCGACGACGTCCTTCGGATACGTCATCGCATTCCAAATCGCGTGGTCGAGGTCGTCGACGTCCATGAGCTGGTAGCGGTTGTTCCCGCTGCCGATCATCGGAAAGCCATGGCCGGTGTACGCCCAGTCGTAGAAGAGCGCAAACACGCCGAGGCGCTCCGGACCGATGAAGCTCTTCGGGCGGATGATCGACACGCAGTAGCCCTCCTTGATCGCCGCGCGGCAGAGGTCCTCCGCCTGAATCTTCGCGTGACCGTACGGCCCCACGCCGACCATCGGATCGGTCTCGTAGATCGGATGCTTCTTCGGCACGCCATACACTGCGGTCGAGGAGATCTGGATCATGCGATCGAGCTTGAACTTGCGCGCCGCGTTGAGCACGTTGCGGCAGCCGTCCACCTCGGTGGTGTAGATGTCCTGCTCGGAGTAGAGCGGCAACGCCGCCGCGCAATGGACGACGATGTCACAGCCTTCCGTCACCTTCTCGACGACCGGAATGTCCCGCACATCACCAAGCGTGAACTTGAGCCACGGTTCGTCCTTCTCCGGATAATCGAACGGCGCGATGTCGAGGACGCGGATTTCCTCCACGCCCTTCTCACGCAAGAATCGGATGAGGTTGATGCCTAGAAATCCCGAGCCACCGGTAACCAGAACCTTCATCGACTGCCTCACTTCTTCGCCGGTGCGGCAGGTGCCTTCTGCGGAGCGGCGGCCGGCGCGGCAGCAGGTGCCTTCGGCGCGGCAGCAGGTGCCTTCGGCGCGGCAGCAGGCGCCTTCGGAGCAGCAGCAGGCGCCTTCGGCGCGGCAGCAGGGGCCTTCGGAGCGGCAGCAGGGGCCTTCGGCGCGGTCGCAGGGAGCTCCGGAGCAGCAGCAGGCGCCTTCGGCGTCGGCAGTTGCGGAGCAGCCATCGGCAGGGCAGGAGCCTGCTCGGCCTTCGGCTCGGCCTCCTGGGCCATCAGCGAGTGCGAATGCACCGTCGAGGTGAGTCTCGCGAGGACGAGCGTATTCAGAAGAAAGATCGCGCCAAGGATAGCGGTCGTCTTGATAAGAACGTTACCGGCGTCAGCACCGAGAGACGCCTCAAGCATCCCCCCGCCGATTGCCCCGCCCAGTCCGCCTTCCTTCGGCTTCTGCAGCATCACGACAAGCGCGAGCAGCAGGCAGACGACTACCTCGATGACATACAGGCATCCAATCAGAATATTCATGTTTGCAATCTACCTTTCGTTTATGTTCCGCATATTATACATTATTTGACCCTCACTCGTCAAATCGACACGACGTCAATTTTCGGCCTCGGGCTATTGCGCATTCAGACAGAATAGTCTATAATATGCACCATGAAAAAAGCAGTTATCAGAGTAGCTCTCACGACAGCCGCGGTTGCGACAATGTGTCTCACGGGATGCTTCTCCGTGGACACCGCAAAGCTCGGGCACGGTGGTGGCGAGCATGTCGTCATGTCCAATTATGGATGGAAGCTCTTCAATTGGATACCGCTCTTCTGCGGGAATGCCTCCGAGGACGCATCCTGCGGGTTCGTCTTGTTCAGGAACGACGTCACCGCCGAGAAGGTCCAGGCGCGCTTCGCTAAGTACGCGAACGGACGCACGATCGAATGTCCCGTCTACGACTTCAACGATACGGTCTTCTTCGAACTCTTCGGCTTCCCAATTCCGTATATCCTGACCTACAGTGACATCTCTCTTTCGGGAACCATGAAATGAAAACGATCCGAATCCTCCCGACGCTCATCGCCGCCCTCGCCCTTTCCGCAGCGCTTCTCGCCACCGGCTGCGCCAGCGTCACCGTCTGCGACAAGGGGCCGAACATGGTCACCGTCGAGAACGATGGCTGCTTCCTCTTCTACTGCATCCCCCTGTTCTCGGGCGATCCCGACTACCCGAACCAGCAGGTCTGCAACTGGTTCTCGAACACGGTCGACCTCGAGACGAACGTGCGGCTCCTGGACGAGGCGGCGCGCGAACGCGGCGCAATCGGCTACCGCAACGTGGTGAGCCACCGCGACGACGAGCGCATCATCCTCCTGCTCCTCAAGCGCAAGATCTTCAAGACGAGCGCGGAGCTCGTTCGCTGACGCCATGGGCATCACGAGAAGCGTACGTCGGCTGGCGGCCTACGTCCCCGGCGAACAGCCGAAGGCGCGGCGCGTCGTCAAGCTGAACACGAACGAGAACCCGTATCCACCGTCACCGCGGTGCACCGAAGTGCTCGCGCGCTTCGACCTCGAACGCCTGCGCCGCTATCCGGACCCGGAGTTCGCCGCGTTGCGTACCGCACTCGCGCGCCTCGTCGGCGCCGATCCGGAGTGCGTGTTCGTTGGCAACGGGTCCGACGAGGTGCTTTCCGTCGCGGCGAAGACGTTCGTGGAAAACGACGAGGCGATCGGCTCGCTCGATCCTAGCTACTCGCTCTACAGGACGCTCGCGGCGATCCGCGACGTGAAATGGGTCGGCCTGCCGCTGGAGGCGAGCGGCGACAGGGGCGCGTGGGAAGAACTGAAGGAGAGGAGGGTCTCGCTCTTCCTCTGGACGAACCCGAACGCGCCGACGGGCACGTTCGCCGAGCCTGCGGCGATCGCGGCGTTCGCGCGGCGCTTCCGCGGCGTCGTGATCGTCGACGAGGCCTACGCCGACTTCTCGCGCACGAACTGCCTTCCGCTCGCGACCGCGTCCGGGAACCGCAACCTCATCGTCATGCGCACGTTCTCGAAGAGCTACTCGCTCGCCGGGCTGCGCGTCGGCTGGTGCGTCGGCCCGAAGGACCTGATCGCCGCCCTTTACAAGGTCAAGGACTCCTACAACGTCGACGCAATCGCCCAGGCGGTCGCGCTCGCGGCAGTCAGGGACCAGGCGTGGATGAAGGCAAACGTCGCGAAGGTCGTCCGCACGCGCACCTGGTTCGTCGAGCGTCTCGTCCGGGACGGGTGGGACGTGCTGCCATCGGAGTCGAACTTCGTCTTCGCGCGACCGCCGCACGCGCCGGCACGTGACGTCTTCGCCGCGCTCCGCGAGAGGAGCATCTTCGTCCGCTATTTCCCGGGCCCGAAGACGGGTGACCGGCTGCGCATCACGATCGGCACCGACGCGCAGATGAGAAAACTGCTTGCCGCACTGAAAAGGATCGCCGCATGAACACGATTTCCGCCAACGACTTCCTGCCGGTCGAGGAACTGCGCCGGCTCCAGCTCGAGAAGCTCCAGCGCATCGTCGCCTACGAATACGAGCGCGTCGCGCTCTTCCGCCGGCGCTGCGACGAACGCGGCGTCAAGCCGCGTGACATCGTGACGCTGAAGGACATCGCGAAGCTGCCCTTCATGATCAAGACCGACCTCCGCGACGAGTATCCGCTCGGCCTCACCGCCGCGCCGATGGAGGAGATAGTGCGCTTCCACTGCTCGTCCGGCACGACCGGCAAGCCGATCTGCATCCCGAACACGGCGGGTGACGTCGAAGTGTGGGCCGAAGCGACAGCGCGCTGCCTCCTGATGTTCGGCCTCTCCGCCAAGGACATCCTCCAGGTCACCTACGGCTACGGGCTCTTCACCGGCGGTCTCGGCCTCCACTACGGCGGCGAGAAGCTCGGGTGCGCGGTGCTGCCGATCGGCGGCGGCAACACCGACAAGCAGCTCATGCTCATGCAGGACCTCGGCGTCACCGCGATCGCCTGCACCCCGAGCTACTTCCTGCGCATCATGGACGTCGCCCGCGAGAAGGGAATCGACTTCCGACGCGACACGAAGCTCCGCCACGGCATCTTCGGTGCCGAGCCGTGGACGGACGAGATGCGCGCGAAGATCGAGACGACAACCGGAATCGTCGCCCATGACATCTACGGCCTCACCGAGGTCTCCGGTCCCGGCGTCGCCGGCTCTTGCCCATACTGCGAGCGCGAGACGCCCGGCCTCCACATCTGGGAGGACCACTACTACCCGGAGATCATCGACCCCGACACGCTCGAGCCGCTCCCGGACGGCGAGGCCGGCGAGCTCGTCTTCACCACGCTCGACCGCTTCGGCACGCCGATGGTGCGCTACCGCACGCGCGACCTCACGCGCCTGCACGTCGAGCGCTGCAAGTGCGGCCGCACCGCCCGCGTCATGGACCGCATCCACGCCCGATCCGACGACATGCTCATCATCCACGGCGTCAACGTCTTCCCCAGTCAGGTCGAGACGGCCCTGCTCTCCGTGCCCGAGGTCGAACCCCACTACCAGATCATCATCACCCCGACGGACACGCTCGACCTGCTCGAGATCAAGGTCGAGATCCGCTCGGAGTCGTTCTCGGACGACATCCGCGCGCTCGAGACGCTGCGCAAGCGCGTCTTCAACGCGGTGAAGGCGATCATCGGCGTCTCGCCGCGCATCACGCTCGTTGAGCCAGGCTCGCTGCCCCGTTCCGAGGGCAAGATCAAACGCGTCATCGACAACAGAAGAAAGTGAGTTGAAGAGCTTCTTCAGAGGCGTCCGGCGGCACATCGGCAAGCTTGATGCCGCACACCTGCGCGAGCAGTACGAGCTCATCGCGGAGGAGGCCGCCTCGCTCGACAAGGTGCTTGACACGATCGACCGCGGCATCGTCGTCATCGACCGCGCCGGAGCCGTCACGCGAGCCAACCGCGCCGCGCGCGAGCTCCTCGGCGCCGACCCGGCCGACGCCCTGCCGGGCCTCCGGCTCCCGCTCGACACCGCGTCACGCCGCGAGCTCTCCATCTCCTATCCCGAGAAGCGATTCCTCGAGCTGCAGACCATCCCCTTTGAACACGGCACGATCGTCTACCTGCGGGACGTCACGGCGGAGCGCCAGCGCGCCGAGGAGGAGGTGCGCGCCGGCGCGACGAACGCCGTGAGCGACCTCGCCGCCGGCGTCGCCCACGAGATCGGCAATCCTCTCAACGCCATCGCCCTCTCGCTTCAGCTCCTCAAGCGAGACCCGACCGACACCGAGACGATCGACGTCTGCATGGCGCAGGTGAAGCGGCTCGACGGCATCCTGCGCGACTTCCTCTCCGCGCTCCGCCCCCGCCGACCCAACCTGATGCCGGGCTCCGTCGCCGAGCCGCTCAAGCGCTGTCTCGCTACGCTCCGCCAGCAGTTCGAAGACCGCCGCATCACCGTCACCCTCGACATCCCCGCCGCGCTCCCGAACGTCGCCCTCGACGCCGCCCAGATGGAGCAGGTCTTCTTCAACATCCTCAAGAACGCCATCGAGGCGATGCGTGACGGCGGCGCGATCAACATCGACGTCAGCGCCGACGACCGCGACGTCACCGTCGCCTTCCGCGACAGCGGCATCGGCATGGACACCGAGCAGCTCGCCCATCTCTTCGAGCCCTATCGCACCAGCAAGGAGAAGGGAACCGGCCTCGGGCTGATGGTGTCGAAGCGCATCGTGACCGATCACGGCGGCACGATCGCCGCCGAGTCGCATCTCGGCGAAGGCACCACGTTCACCGTCACCCTGCCGCGTCTCGAACGTCGCATCCGGGAGTTGAAATGAAACCGAAGATCCTCATCGTCGACGACGAGAAGCCCCTGCGCGACACGCTCGCGAAGTGGTTCGCACCCTCTTACGACTGCCTCACCGCTCCCGATGCCGAACAGGCGCTCTCGATGGTCGCCGCGACGCCCGACCTCGCGTTGGTGATCACCGACTTCAAGATGCCCGGCGCGAGCGGCATCGAGCTCGCCCGCCGCATCAAGGCCGAGCGCCCCGACCTGCCCGTCATCATCCTCACCGCCCACGCCGACGTCAACCTCGTCATCGAGGCGATGCGCGACGGCGTCGACGACTTCTTCCAGAAGCCCGTCACCGACCTCCCACAGTTCGAGTTGCGCGTCGCCAAGGCGATCCGCACCGCCGCCCTGGAGCGCGAGGTCACCGACCTCAAGAGCCAACTCGGCACCGAGCTCGAGAACTTCACCGGCAAGTCCCCCGCAATGGAGCGCATCTACCGCCTCATCCGCAAGGTCGCGCCGACGGACGCCACGGTGCTCATCGAGGGCCCGAGCGGTTCGGGCAAGGAGCTCGTCGCCCGCGCGCTCCACAACCTCTCGCGGCGCGCCAAGGGGCCCTTCGTCGCCGTCGAGTGCGCCGCGCTCTCGGCAACGCTGCTCGAGTCCGAGCTGTTCGGACACGAGAAAGGCGCCTTTACGGACGCCCTCGCGCGGCGGCTCGGCAAGTTCGAGCAGGCCTCAGGCGGCACGATCTTCCTCGACGAGATCGGCGAGATCGACCTGCCCACGCAGGTGAAGCTCCTGCGCGTCCTCGAGTCGCGCACGTTCCAGCGCGTCGGCGGCAACGAGGACATCACCGCCGACTTCCGACTCGTCGCCGCGACGAACCGCGACCTCCTGCGGCTCGTCGCCGAAGGGAGCTTCCGCGAGGACCTCTACTACCGCCTGAACGTCATCGACATCCGCACTCCCGCGCTGCGCGACCATCGCGAGGACATCGCCCTGCTCGTCTCGCGATTCCTGAAGGAGTTCTCCGCGGCGAACGGCGGCACGGTGACCGGCATCGAGCCCGCAGCGCTGAAGGCGCTTGAGGACTACGACTGGCCCGGCAATGTCCGTCAGCTGCGCAATGTCATCGAGAAGATGGTCGTGCTCGCCTCCGGGCCGCGCCTCACGACGGACGACCTGCCGATGGAGATCACCGAGGCCGCTCCCGACGCATCCACACCTCGCGCGGCACCGGCCCCCCCCCCGTCCCCCGCAACGGGCAGCCGTCCGACTGAGGCCGCGCCGAAGGCAGCCGCCGCTCCAACCACCCTCGCGGACGCCGAGAAGGCGCAGATTCTCGCCGCGATTGCGCGTTGCAACGGCAACAAGTCTCGCGCCGCCACGCTCCTCGGAATCTCACGCCGAAGCATCCACCGCAAGCTCAAAGCCTGGGGGGAGAAAGATCTCGACGCCGATCGGACCCATGACCTGTCGCAACAGCCATGAGCAACGCCTACTACGACAACCTGCCGACGACCCAGCTGACGATTCGCAGCCGGATACTGAAGATTCCCAACCTCAAGCTCATCGCCAAGATCGGCGACGGCGGCATGTCCACCGTATGGAAGGCCTGGGACATCGCCAACCAGCGTCTCGTCGCGGTCAAGATACTCAACAAGGAATTCGCCACCGACGGCGCGGAGATCCGCCAGTTCCGCTCCGAGGAGCGCATCATGGAGGAGATCCACCACCCGGGCATCGTCGAGGCCTACGACTTCGACAATGGGAACGGGAACTGGTACTACGTGATGGAGTACGTCGATGGCTACACCTTCGCGGATCTCCTCCGGCGCAAGCAGCACGTCCGCGAACCCGACTGCCTCCTCATCTGCGAATCGATCGCCTCGGCGCTCGACTACGCCTGGAACAACCACGGCATCGTCCACTGCGACCTGAAGCCCGAGAACATCATGATCAACACCGAGGGCGTCATCAAGCTGATGGACCTCGGAATCTCCCACCGCTTCGAGTTCAGGGAGGGGCCGCAGGACGTGCCCGACCACATCCTCGGCACGCCGGCCTACATCTCTCCCGAACAGGTCTACGGCGACGTCGAACTCGACTGCCGGTCCGACATCTACTCCCTCGCGGCGACGCTCTATCATCTCGCGACGGGGCGGCTGCTCTTCCCGGGGCTCGACAACGACAACATGATGCGCGCGCACTGCGACGAGGCGACCCAGGCCCGCGACCCGCGCGCCTACCGCCCGGAGCTCTCGGAGGGCTTCTGCCAGCTGCTCGAGTCGATGCTCGTGAAGAACCGCGACTACCGCGTCGCCTCCTGGAAGGACGTCTTCGCCATGTGCCAGGAGATCGAGACCGGCGCGAGATTCAAGCCGCGCGACACCACCAACGCCAACTCATCGATCCGTCTTTTCGACGGTCCGATCAAATCGCCATGACACTAGCCGAACTGACCACAAGGATCCAGGGGACGATTGTCGTCGACAAGCCCGATGCCGACATCCGCGCCGCGTATGCGAGCGACCTGCTGTCGGATGTGATGGGCCATTGCGGCGAGTCGTCGGTGCTGGTCACGATCCAGAACCATCTCAACACGATCGCCGTCTGCACACTTGACGGCATCGAGGCGATCGTCATCTGCCATGGCCGGCCGGTGCCGGACGACATGAAGGCGGCGGCCGAGCGGGAGGGGGTGGCGATCGTCGTGACGCCGCTCTCGCAGTTCGCCGCATCCGTCGCCCTCGCCGAACTCCCACCATCCTCGAAATAGCAAGAGCGCCGGACTCGGGAAGGATCCCAGGACCGACGCCCTTCAGTGCGGCACTGCCGCCACGGAGGTCAGTTGAGCTCCATGCGACCGCGGCGCGACCGGTTGCGGATGCGGGCGCGCTGGGATTTCTTGCGCGCCTTCACGCACGGCTTCTCGAAGTAGCGGTCGTCACGGAGCTTCTTGATGAGCCCCTCCTTGTCCAGCACCTTCTTCAGGCGCTTGAGACCGCGCTCGACCGACTCGCCCTTCTTGAGCTTGAGCACGATTGCCATTATTTCACCTCCTTAGCAGGCGTCTCATCCTTCGCCGCATCCGTCGCGGCGGCGGCAGTCTCCGCGACCTCGGCCGCGGTGAGGTACTGCAGGATGCACATCTCCGCCGCGTCACCGCGGCGCGTGCCGAGCTTGACGATGCGGGTGTAGCCGCCCTTGCGATCCTTCATCGCCGGGGCTATCTTGTCGAACAACTTGCGGACCGCCTGCGGCCCGATGAGTATCGCCGCGGCGCGACGGCGAGCCGCGAGATCGCCCTTCTTGGCGATCGTCACGACCTTGTCGGCGACCTTGCGGGCCTCCTTGGCCTTCGGGAGCGTCGTCTTGATCGACTCCGCGAGGACGAGATTGGTGACGAGGCCCCGCATGAGCATCTTGCGATGCGCAGTCGAACGCCCGAACTTCTTCATGACTCTCTGATGGCGCATAATTCAGACTCCTGATTCTCGAATCACCCGATCACGGGCATCACTTCTTGGTCTCCAAGAGATCGGCATCGAACTTGTAGCCGAGCGAGAGACCCATCTGCACGAGCTTCGCCTTGATCTCGGTCAGCGACTTCTTGCCGAAGTTGCGGTACTTCAGCATGTCCGCCTCGGTCTTCGAGGCGAGCTCACCGACGGTCGAGATGTTGGCGTTGTTGAGGCAGTTCGCGGCGCGAACCGAAAGCTCGATCTCGTTCACCGACATGTTGAGCAGCTTGCGGAGGCGCTCGCGCTCGTCGATGTCCTTCTTGTCATTGTCCTCGAACTCCAGCGTCTGCTCGCCGGCGTAGTCGACAAAAACGTCGAGGTGGCGCCGCAGCACCGCTCCGGCGGTCTTCAGCGCCTCCTCGGGCTCGATGCGGCCGTCGGTCCAGATGTCCAGCACGAGCTTCTCGTAGTCCGTGCGCTGACCGACGCGCGTGTTCTCCACGAGGAAGTTGACGCGCGTAACCGGCGAGAAGATCGAGTCGATCGCGATGCGACCGATCTCCTGGTCGGGACGCTTGTTGCCTTCGGCAAGGCAGAAGCCGCGACCGGTGCGCACCTCGCACTGCATGTCGATCTCGCCATCGACGTCAAGCGTGCAGATCTCCTGCTTCGGGTTCAGCACCTCGATGCTGTTGGCGCTCGCGAAGTCCCCTGCGGTGACCGTGCAGGGGCCCTCCGCCTTGAGCGAAATCGTCTGCGGGTCGCGCGTGAACGTCTTGAGAAGGACACGCTTCAGATTCAGGATGATGTCCGTCACGTCCTCCGTGCAGCCCTTGATCGTGGAGAACTCGTGATTCACACCCTTGATCCTCACCGACGAGATCGCCGCCCCCTCGATCGAGCTCAGCAGAACCCGACGGAGGGAGTTGCCGATCGTCCGCGCATAGCCGATCTCGAAGGGCTCCGCGACGAAACGGGTGTAGGTCGGCGTCTTCCCTTCGTCAAGGACCTGGACGTTATGCGGCATCTCGAAACGGCTCAAACGGATAGGCATCTCTTACCTCCTCCCATGAAAGGTTAGATTTAGAACGTACTGGGGGCCCCTCAGCGCGAGAAGAACTCGACGATGAGCTGCATCTCGAGATTCTCCGGCACGTCGGAACGCTCGGGCACCGCGAGAAGCGTGCCCTGCATCGTCGCCTCATCCCAGCTCAGCCAATTCGGCAGCGCGCCGGCGCGGCGCTTGAGCGAGTCGATGATGGCGATCATGTCGCGGTCGCGCTCGCGCACGGAGACGACGTCGCCGGGGCGGATGGTTGCGCTCGCCACGCCGCACACCTTGCCGTTCACGGTGATGTGACGGTGGTGGACGAGCTGGCGGGCCCCCGCACGCGTCGGCGACAGGCCGAGACGGTAGACGATGTTGTCGAGACGGCACTCGCAGAGCGCGAGCAGCACGTCGCCGGTGACGCCCGTCTTCGCCTTCGCGCGCTTGAAGAACAGGCGGAACTGCTTCTCGCGCATCCCGTAGATGGCCTTGGCCTTCTGCTTCTCGCGCAGCTGGACG
>CACYCW010000221.1 GCA_902773015.1 uncultured bacterium | reverse complement strand
GCGACACGCGCGACTTCAGCCCCGCCCGGGGCTGACGCCATGCGCAAACCCCTTCCGCCGTCTCGGCCAGCCGTTCACGGCGGACTTCGCGGGTGCCGTCGGCATACGCGATCTCGACCTCGGCGTCATGCGCAGATGCGCCCGCCACGGAAAGGGCGAGCAGAGCCGCGGCAAGCATGCGCGTCTTCATTTCGCGAATCCGCTGTAAAGCGTTTCGAGATGCCGGCCGATGTGCTTCTCCAGACGCACCGCGTACTCCTCGTCATGCGCCCGCCAAAGCTTGAAGAGCCGGTCGCGGAAACGGAAGGTGCCGTCGTCGTTCTTGACGGTGAGGATCAGTCCGTAGGTGATGTGAATCAGCTGGCGTGCGTCGTTCTGCTCAAAGAGCCCTTCGAGCTCTTCGTCCTTGAGCGTCGACAGCGCGGGGATCTTGCCGAGATCGGTCGTCACGTGGTAGTACTTGCGCGCTTCGGCGAACGCCGTGTCGAGCGCGTACGCGTGAATCTCGCGATAGAGGCCCGGATCGCACATCGCCACCACCCGCATCGCCTCCAGCCAGTTCGTGCCAGCCGTCTTGACGTGGAAGTTGCCGCGCGTGAGGCGGCCGATGATCGGGAACGTGGAGAACTTGTCCGATCCGGAATGGATCGAGAGCTTGTAGCCAAAGGTGCGGGCGATCGCGGCGTGCACCGCCATCTCGCGCTCAAACTGCGCGAGATCGCCCATGTAGTCGATGCCTTTCTGGAACTCGCCGCAAAAGCGCGGTGCGACCGTCGCGATCTTCACGCCTCGGCGCGTCAGCTCATTCGCGACAAAATAGTGCTGCACGGGCGTAGTCGGCGTCATGGTCTCATCGATGGACACCTCAAAATCGACCGGCTTCCCCTCGACATGCTTCCGGTAGATGGCGACGGCATGGTCGATGGCCTTGCGGTAGATGAGGCATGTGCGCTTGAACTCCTCGGCGCCGAACGTCACGTCCTGCCCCTCCACGCTGAACGTCTTCCCGAGGTAGAGGCTTTCGAGCTCGGCTTCGGGAACGTACGCGGCATCCACCTGCGCGGCAGACATCCCCAGCACATCGTTTCGGATATGTTCCGAGCAGTCGAGCGTGAGCATCGTGTAGCCCTCGCCGAGCGCATACTCGACCTCGGCATCGGTCTTGAGGTGGTCGCCATCCGCGCCGTAGCCTTTCTGGAAGTCTTCGCGGAACACAGCGCGCGTCGCGCAATCAAGCACATCGCCAAAGGTACGGTTGGTGAGCGTCAGCTCGCGGATCGACTGCTGGGCGAGCACCGGCAGCGCATCGTACTTCTCGAACACGCGCAGATGCCCCGGCGTGGCGATTCCGAGCCTGTCGCCCACGCCGACCGTCCTGACGGACGTCAAAACCGGCTTCGGCGCGCAGAACGGGAACAGCTTGCGCAGGAGCGCCGTGTTGGCATGGTCGAGCGGGTAGAAGCCGGCCCCGGCCTCGCATGTGCCGGCGAAGCCCGGGTTCGGCCCCTCGACCTTGAGGAAATCGGCGGCATCGCCGCGCACCATCGAAACGGTGGTCTCGCCAAGCGTATGTGCGGAACGTGGATACTGGAACATCTCTTGACCTCCTGTGCGTGGGTGTTGCGGAACGGAATCAGTAAAGCTCCTTGGCCTTCGCGAGCACATTGTCGACCGTGAACCCGAAATGCTCGGCCAGCACCTTGTACGGGCCGGACTCGCCATAGGTGTCGAGCGTGACGAAGCGCGTCTTGGAGGAATCGATCACATACGCCCCCCATCCGAACCGGACGCCCGCCTCGACGATGATGCGCTTGGCGCAGGTGCCCGGCACGACGCTCTCGCGATATTCGAGCGGCTGCCGCTCGAACAGCTCCCGGCACGGCATGGACACGACGCGCACCGAGCGCCCCGTCTCCGCCAGCCGCTTCGCCGCCTCGACGCAAAGCGCCACCTCGGACCCGGACGACAGGAAAAGGTACTCCGGATGCGCGGAGCTCTCGTACACCGTATAGGC
>CACYCW010000220.1 GCA_902773015.1 uncultured bacterium | reverse complement strand
GTTGCCGCCGTTTTCGCCGACTGCCGTTCCACTACCCGCCGAGACATTTTTCGCGGCATCACCACCCTTGCCCACCGCGACCGCGTAAACGCCAGCAGAGATTAACTCGTTGGTCAACTCGATGAAGCCACCCGCGCCGCCACCGCCGCCGCCAGCATAGGTGCTCGTACCACCGTTACGAAAGAGACCGCCACCACCGCCACCGCCGCCGATGGCGAGGATCCAGGCCTTCGTCGTGCCGGGCAGAACAAAGCTCGCCGCCTCCGCCGAGTTGGTGAAGGCGAGAAGAAGATCGCGCCGCGGGTCGCCATCAACGGTGTAGTCGATCCAGCTCACCTCGGAGGCGTTGGTGTAGACGACAACGCCATCACCAAACACCTTCTCTTCGCCGGTCAATGCGCGCGCCGAGAGCGCGCCACCCGCGACGACGCCGGCCGCGAGCGCGAACGTCGCGAGACGCGGCAACACGCCGCGCGTCACCGCGTCGATCAACGCTCTCGACCTCGCGAGATTCTGGAGCAATCGCTCGATCATTTCACTTCGTTCTTTCCATGTCGCAACAGACGAAACGACCCCTCGCGCGATGCGAGGGCACACTTCACCTATCTTAGACTACGGGAATTATATCATAAATTCGGCGCGCGTGGGGAAACTTTTTTTGGGGTCAACGCGCGCAAAGAATGCGAATAAGACGGCCCCGCAGAGGGGGCCTTTTCCAGGACGATGATCGCGTGCTGATTGAGCCGACAACTCGGCAAGAGCTCGCGGGCGGCGAGAGGGCTGGCGGCGCGAGGGCTGGCGGCGCGAGCGGGCGGCGAGAGAGCGGGCGGCGAGGGCTGGCGGCGCGAGTCAAGGGGGCTTCGGCGAGGACGGCCCCGCAGAGGGGGCCGCCTTATCGCGCTCTCGGCTCGCTCGCCCCCTGAAACAGCGAGGGCCGCGACCTTACGGTCGCAGCCCTCCTGTTGTGGCTTTTGGCCTTTCGGCCTTCAGCCGCGCGGCTTAGTAGAGGCGCCCATCGTCCTCATACGCGTTGACCCTGAAGAACTCGGCCGCCGCCTCAGAATCCTTGCCGAGCAGGAACGTCACCGTACCGCTGGCCGGAGCCATCTGACGCGTACCCTCGGTCCACGTACCATCGATGGCCGTCGCCCTGGAGACCGAGTAATAGACACCCGGCGTACCCACGAAGACCAGCTGCGAACCGACAACACCCGCCGCAATGGCCGAGATCGGAATGCTCGTCGCCGCCGTGTTCACGATGTTCGACTGCGAGGTCGCAGCATCATCAGTGAACCGAATCGACACAATCGTACCCTCGGCAGTTGCCTGGAAGAGGCCGGTGTACGCACCGCCCGTGTTATCGATGCCGCTCGGCACCTTGATGTAGGTCTCCTTGTTGGCGTTGATCTGCGAGGCCAGGTCCGCAGCAGCGGCAGCGTCAGTGCAGTTGACCAGCTCGCCAGCGACATAGGTCGTCGAATCCGCCGACCACGTCGCCGCGAGGGCGATATCACCCATGTGTCCGGCCGGGATGGTCAGAGTCTGACCTTCGACGCCCAGGCCCTGAGTCACGGGGCTGCTGATCACCCAGCTCACGAAGTTGGAGCCTTCGCAGGTCGGGGCAACGAGCGTCACCGTCTGCTGCTCAGCGTTGTAGGCGTAGGTACCCGGCGCACCAGCGCCAGCCGTGCCGCCGCCGAGATCGTAGGTGATCTGGAAGACCGGTGCACCGATGCCCCAGACGATGTTCGTGGGTTCCATGCTGCCGCCCGTCCAGGCATAGCCCGACACAAGCGTCGCCGTCGCCGTGTAGCTACCCACATCGGTGGCCGTGTTGCCAGTCAGCGTGTAGCCGACACCTTCCACGACGCCCGTCTTCAGCGTGCCATCGTACAGGATGCCGACGTACGCCTCAGGAACCGGAATCTCGATCGGGCCCTGGGACTCCTGAATCTTCCAGTAGTCGGTGTCCGTGTCATCGACGACCTCAAGGCCCGCTTCCACAATCATGGCCTCGAGGTCGCTGGCTTCAGAATACACGGACTTGGCATAGCGACCGCCAAGCAGGCTCGTCGCACCGACCCAACCAATGTAGGTGCCGTCCTCAATCGTAATATCCCCAAACCCATCGACCGCGTAGCCCCAATTGTCCCCGTCATAGAATGCGGTAACGGTGGCACCGCCGACGCTGTCGATGATGGTGACATTGCCCGCCTCGACGAAAATTGCCGCATCCGTTAGCGTCGTGACAGCCTTGCCCGCGAGATCGAGGGTGATCGTGTAGTCAGGCTTGTTAATCACGATGTCAGTGGCATTGTCACCGAGCTCAAGCTTGTATTCATCAGAAGTGTTGGCCATGAGAGCAAGCGCCTCGCTGATCGTAGCGACCTCACCGCCGGAAACCAGCACCCAGGACTCGCCTTCGCGCTTGTAGACAGTACCCGCGATCTTCTGAGCGGAAATCTCATAGGTCTGGTTGGCCACGCCGGTGATGTTCGCAGAGCCGCTGATGTAGCCGGAAGCCGCCACATAGGTGAAGGTGTCCTGATTGCCCGTCACGAGAACGTTCGTCGTGCCGCCAGTCACGCCGTTGACCGACTCAATCGTCTCGTCCCAGGTCACGGTGTAGAACTCAGCGTCCTTCGCGTTGTCGAACGGAACCACGTCGGTGAAGGAGATATCATCAACCGCGCCCGTGCCGTCAAAGGCGACCTCGGTGATCGCGCCGTCGTTCTCCTCGTTCATCGAGACAAAGAGCTGGTGCTTGTTGTTCCGGTCCGCTGCCGGGCCCGAGAGCGTCAGCCCCGTGATGTCTGCCGCTGACGAGTGAATGACCGCAGCCTTGTCAATGAAGACAATGAAGCCCGTCGAGCCATTGCCGTCAATATCAGCAAGGGCCTTAATCGTCAGACGATGCCAGACGCCGAGATCAATTCCGGTCAGGCTCCCGCAATCGTAGTTCGCGGTGACCGCGCCATTGGCCCCTGCGTTCGCGCGAACGAAGAGGTTCGTGCCCGTGACGTCCCCGTTGGCGTCGCTCATCTCCTGCGCCCAGAGGATGATCTTGGCACCTGTATAGGAGGTCGTGTCAGGGGCCTCGTCGGTCGGCGTGAGCTTCACGAGCGAGTCGAAGTAGAAGCCCGCACCAACCGCCTGAGGCTGGCCATTAGCCAGAACCTTGCGCGAGAGCGGATTGCCGAAGGTCGTCTTGACGGCGAGGTACTGATCCTGAAGCTTGAGATCCTCACCCTGCGTCGCGTCATAGAACTGCGCCGGGCGATTCGCTCCCATAATCGCCTCGCCAGTCCCGTACGCCTTGACCTCGAGCTGACTCAGCGTGTCGGGGACGCCATTCGTCGCCCAGTAGCCGCCGGTCGTCTCGGTCAGCGCGTTCAACGCAGCAATCGTCGTCGCGCCGACGGTCGCGCCGTCGCCAACTTCGAACGTGCTGCCGTTGCCATACGGAGCGGCGTACAGCCCAAGGGCCGTTCCCGCTGCCGCGAGCATCGTCATCAGTCTTTTCATTGTCTTTTCCTTTCTTTTGTTTGCTTGCAAATTGTCACCCACTCGGGTATACTCCTCGCCGTCAACAGCGCAATGATACCATATTACCCATTCGGGTGTCAAGGGGCAAAATTAAGTTTTTTTCCTACTCCACATTCGAGTCGTTCACGCGCTCGTAGTTCTTGCGGTTGATCACGATGTCAAGCCCCTGGCAGAGCCAGTCGGTCAAGTTCACGAAATCGCCGTTCGCCGGCGCGAAGAACGTCTCGACATGCCCGTCGGCAAAGGCGACATGCCCGACGAGCTGATTGCCGCGCACGTGATTGAAGCCGATGGACGCCGTGCCGGCGCCGGGCGCGTTCTGCCCCTTGCCGCCGAGCGCGCTTGAGTTCTCGGTCCGCAGACAGCCGCACATTGCCGGATCGCCGTCACTGCCGGTCAGGTTCACGGAAGGCAGGTTGACGCCGAACTTGCGAACGCCCTTCTTGTTGACGTCGATCGCGGGGATCTCGGCGAAGAGCAGGACGCGATCCCCGCGGGTGAGCGTGCCCGTCTCGATGTAGGAGTACTGCGTCGCGTCCGCCTTGCCGGCCGTAGTCTCGCACCCGAAGTAGGCGTTCATCTGGTAGCTCCAGCCGGGATTCCTCACGCCCTGCTTGCGGCACTCCTCGACGTGGACCGGACAGCGATAGCAGTCGCGGTTCTTGCCAGTCGCCGTCCAGATCGCCCCGTTGGTGATGGCGTAGAGGATCTTCTCCTCATCGTCGTTGGCGTAGGAGCAGTGCGTGATCGACGCGGGGCTGTCCCCCTCGATCGGAAAGCGCACGCCCTGACTCAGCCAGCTCAGCCAACCCTTGAACTCGCGGATCTCAACGCCCTGGTTGTCGGTGCCGCCGGAGGTCTTGATGTACTGCGCGCTCTCCGCGTAGGGGTAGCGCCCGCACGTCGCGTAGGTGCCGACGGCGTTCGCGAGGTTCTTGAGGTTCGTCTCGCATTTCGCGGAACGCACCCGGGCCATGATGCCCGAGTAGTTGCCCATCAGCACACCAGCGAGGATGGCGATGATGGCGATGACGACGAGGAGTTCGATGAGGGTGAATGCGCGTTTCATGGGAGGTTGAGATGTTGAGGGGTTGGGAGATTGAGTGGTTAGAGGGATGAGAAGAGAGGTTCGTCGATGTAGACCGACCCGCCCTCGACAAGTCGTTCGAACGTGTAGGTCGCAGTCGCGATGTCTTCCATGCCGCGCGCCCCTCTAGTCGAACTGGTGGTAGAAGAGAATCCGCATGCGATGGGGCGGAGAGGCCTCGCCGTCCTGCGCCGTGAGGGACGAGACGGGCTCGCGCCAGACAAGCGCGACCGCGCGGGCGCCGAGCTGTGAAGGCGTATGCCCCGCGCTCGAGCCGCCGATCACCGTCGGCTCCGCGCGCACAAAGATGATGAACAGCTGCTGGCTGTTCGCGAAGCACGGCCTCCAGTAGGAGAAGAGGAACTTGCGGTCGACGTCGTGGAAATTCTCCAGTGTCTGCCCGAAGAATTTGTCCTTGTTCTCGAGATTCCACTCCTCCCATTCCTCCCAGTTCTCTCCCGTCAGGAACTTCTGCTGGATCCGCTCGGCGATCTCCTCCAACTGCGTCCACTCGAGCTTCGCCTCCGACGACCGGGCGTTGAAGCAGAGGTCGACGTTCTTCTCTAGATCCCGATCGGCGTCGTTCTCCTTCTCCGAAGCGACGATGTAGTCGTACGGCGTGTTCGCGAGCGCCGCCATGAAGAGGTCGGCGTCGGCGTAGGGACTGACCGCCGCGCCTCCATTGGTGTCGGAGATGCCCCAGTTGTAGGCGTCCTGCTCATCCCCGCCCTTATCCCAGTCGGCGTAGGTGCCGAAGGAGCAGCGCGTCTTCCACATGTAGTCGTTGTTGGCGAGCGCGGAGATGCTGGTGGCGAACGGACGCTTGCCGTAGCGACTGGTCTGCTGTATGAACGAGCCGCCCAACCGATTGCCCCGGGCGTAGTCACCCCAGTTCTTGCGGACCAGCGGGAGGAACTGGAGTTCGCCCATCGACTGCAGGTAGCCTTCGTTCGACACGAACTGGAAGATGTCGTTCGGACGCCCCTCGGAACCCGTCAGATATGGCTTCACGTTGTTATACCAGCCGCCGGCGCTGATTGCACCGCCTTCGATCGAGTACCAGTCCTCCGGAGCCCAGTTGAACCGCGGATCGTTGCAGTAGATCGACAGCGTCGCGCCCTCTCCGGTGCCGCCAGCCGAGCCTGTGCTGGTGTCGTTGTCCGCAAAAGTCGTCGTGTCGAGCTTGAGGGCGATCGTCCCGGCGATCGGCACCAGCGGTTCGCCGTCCGGCTCGCCCAGCAGACCGGTATCGGAGACGCCGGGCTTGCTCACCCCATTGTAGTCCACGTCATCCTGTATCGTCGCCGGGAACATGTCGACCGTGTTCGCGCCGTCGAGGATCCTCACCCAGGCGTAATATTGCCACTTGAGCGCCATGCCATCGCCGCACACGTTGATCGTGCCCTTGTCATCCTGGTAGAGAAGCCCCCCGCCAGTGCCGACCTCGGAGAAGCGGTCCGTGTTGTAATCCGGCCCGCTCTCGGTCGTCCAGATGCCGGTCTCCTCATCCTTCACCTCGACCTTCTTCGTGCCGTAGATCGGGCGCTCCAGTGTCCCGTCGCAGCTGATCGTGAATGGATTGATGGTGATGAGCGCGTCGTTCTCCGTCTTGCCGAACTTGACGTTGGCCGTGCCGGAACCACACAGCGTCATGCATCCGATTCCAGGAGCCGCCAACTGGTTCTTCGACTCCCAGTCGGACTTCCCCGGACGGTAGACGTAGGTAATCGAGCTCGACTTGCGCGTGTTCTCAAACGTCGATCCATCCGGGACGAGGAACGCCTTGACGAGGACCTGAACATCATAGGAAGACTTCTCCGACAGGCCCGAGGTGCGCTTGAAAGGATAGACAGCCGACCCGGCCACAAGCACCTTGGGCTCCTCAAAACCCTTCAGCTTCCACAGGCGGCTCGACGTCCTCTTCTTGCCGGATGGATCAGGATCTACTCTCATCGGCAGGACCTGTTCGATTACCGGGTTGAAGCCCATCGGGTGAAGCTGAAGACCGGTCAGCATTGGGACGCGCTCCAGCGTCGGCATGGCCAGGGAGGTCGGGATGTTGTCCTCGTCGATGTAATCGCGCAGCGCTGCGCACTCCGGGAGCGTCAGGTGCTGCTTGATGCGATTGAAGCCCTCGCTCCCGTTCTTCAGCAGGGGGTCGAGCCCCGACTCGGTCATCCCGTCCAGTGGCTGGCCGCGCGCCTCGGTGAGGAAGAGCGCCGTCGAGACGGTGTTGCTGCCCGGATACCACGAGTCGGTGACGAACTTCTGCCGCTTCGCGGTTTCCTCGTTCGCGCCGTAGAACGAGCCGTCGCCAGCCGGGTTCTTGATGTACTCGCAGAACGGGCTCTTGAAGCCGGAGCCTGCGAGCAGGCCGCTGTCCCCGAGCGAGAGGTTGTAGTCGGCCAGCGACACGAGCCGCCCGTAGGTACTGCTGTTGAGCTGGTCCATCGAACTGTCGAACGACTTCGGCTTCACGCTGCCCCAGTCGGTGTGGTTGTCGTTCTCGAAGAGGAAGGCGAGGGAGATGCGGTTCGAGGGCGAGCTGTCGCGCATCACGTTGGCGCGCAGGCGGTTGATGTCCAGGTAGTCCGAGACGTTGATCGCGCAGAAGGCGTAGCGGCCCGAGTCGTAGTCGAGCGGCTTCCAGGCGGCGGCGGGGGAGCGCCGCGCCCAGTAGCGCACCGTGTTGACGAGCGGCGGCGGGATGTAGGCGAGCCCTTCGAGCGGGAACGTCGAGACGGTGTTCTTGAGCGCGGTCTCCTCGTCCGCATATGCCCCGTTGTCGCCCGTTGGGGCACTCGTGGTGCCCATGAAGACGCGGTTGCGCCAGGTGTTGCGATTGGAACTGCTCGGGAACTCGTTGCGCGGATACTTCGCGTCGCCGATCGCCGCATCGAGCTCGCTCATCGCCTGGGCTAGGCCGGCCTTGACGAGCTGCCGCGCGAGAATGCGCTGGCGGAGGAAGCTCGATGGGAGCCGCCCCTGGCGCATGAAGATCGAGAACGCCACGGCGGAGACCACCATGAACGAGAGCATCCCGAGGACGATAAGGAGAGCCGAGCCCCGTTTCACCGCCGCTCCCCTTCCCCCAGCCGATGCCAGTTCGGATAGAACACGCCGACGTTCATCGACGGCACGCCGGGCGGCGTGATGCGCTCGCCCTTCTTGACCGTGACGCGGTATGGCCGACCCCACGGATCCAGGAGCTGCCCGTTGCGCGTGACCGAGGCGTTATAGAGAACCGGTACGCGCGAACCGCGTTTCGACACGCCGCCGAGAACCCACTTGAGGTTCCCTTCGGTCGCCGGCGTGTTGTTGAGGCCGGTCAGCTCGTCGAGCGTGCCGTCCTCGGTGTAGTTCGCGTAGGCGAGAATCGCCTTGGTGAGCTCCTGCGTCTCGGTCTGCGCGCGGGAGATCTTCGCCCGCTTGCGCGCACCGACGACGCTCGTGCCCGCCGCGGCGGAAAGGATCGCGATCATCGCGATCACCACCAGGAGCTCGACAAGCGTGAATGCCCTTCTCCTCATCAGTCGCCCTCCTCCGGCATCGTGGTGATGTCGTCCCAGGTCTCCGGCTTCATGTCCGGACCGTCCGACGTGACGCCGACGATGTACGTGTCCTTGCCGTCCGTCGCCCCGCTGCCGACCGGGATCGTCTCGGTCGAGTAGGGGTCGCGCATCTGTGGCGAGGTGAGCCCCTTGTCGTCCACCGTGCGGCCCTGGGTGTCGGTCCTGAGCCCGTTGCCGTCCTCGTTCCAGACCGAGACGACCTGTAGGTGACGCATCGGATCAATCATGTTGTCGGCCTTGAGCCCGACGATCGCCATGTCGCGGCGGACGTCGCCGAGACCGGCGACGGACGCCGTGCCGGTCGTCCACGCGATCGATGACTGGTTGAAGATCATCGTGAGGATCGTCACGAGGAGCGCCAGGAGGAGCGACGCCACCATGATCTCGAGGAGGGTGAAGCCGCGTCTCATCGCCCACCTCCCGGGCGCTGCAGCCCCTGGAACCTCACCTCGGTGTAGTAGAGCGGCTGGTAGACGAGCGTCGCCGCGCGCTTGCCGCAGCGGAAGGCGATCGAGCACCGGTCCCCGAACTGGTTTACGACAAGCCCGCACGCGAGCCCGTCCCCGTCGGAGAACGAGCCGCTGCTGCCGCCGAGCTTGGCGAGCTTGTCGAAGATGCCGCGCGCCTCGGCGGTCGGGTTCGCGAGCGGCGTCACCTTTCGATCCCTGCCGTCGTCGTTGTCCTCCCAGTCGACGCCGGTGCCGTCGCCGGCGTACTTGCCCCAGCCCTCGGCGGGCTGGGTGCCGATCGAGCACCACTCGCTCCAGGTCACGTTCGTGGAGGAGAGCGCCGCAATGAGCGCGTTCATGTTCACCTCGGCGACTGCCGCGCCGCGGACGTCCTCGATCGACTGCTGGTTCTCCCGGTAGCCGAACGAGTAGAGCGAGACGAGCCCGAGCGTCCCCACCGACATGACGAACATGGCGAGGTTGACCTCCATCAGCGTGAATGCTCTTTTCATCTTCATCTGCGCTTGAGATCCTTTGCCAGGGAGGTCTGCCCGACGGGCTGGAACGACCCGTCCGGCCGGCGCGAGTAGACCGTGAGCGACGGCGCCGCGGAGTCGGTCGGGTTGATGATCTCGACGCTCCCGACGCGCTTGAGCCCGAGATCCGTAGTCGCGCCCATCTGCACCGAGCTCGAGAACGTGTAGCCGGGCGGCAACCGCATCACCGCGAACTCCTGCCCGTACTCGTCGCCGACCTGGAAGGTGGCGCCGTCGATGCGCCGGAACCCGTAGGCCGCGACGTCCCGCCCCGTGCCGCCGTTCTCCTCGAGGTCCGGCTCCGTGACGCGACCGATGTAGACCCCTTCGCGCACGGTCGCGACGTCCTTCGTGCGCAGGTTGTAGATGCGCATCGCCGCCGCGCTCGCCTGCTGCTCGCCCTCGCTCTCGCTCTCGCCTTCCTCGTCCAGCGCGTTGTAGCTCAGGTTGAGATCTCCGAACTCGTCGTAGAGCTCGCCGCCCGCGACGCGGGTGAAGCGCCCAGTCGGCCGCACCGCGATCGCGACGCCGCAGACGATGCCGACCTGGTCGTCGGAGTCGATGCGCGTGACCTCGTTGAAGAGGAAGAGGTAGGTCTTCGTGCGGTCGATCTGCGCGCGCTGGAGCGCCGCCTCGGCGATGCCTGCGGCGGCGTCAAGAGCCCCGCGCTCGGACATGCCGCGCGTCAGCGCCGCGTAGCCGCCGATGGAGACCGTCGCCAGCATGCCCATGATGCCGATCACCACCAGCAGTTCGACGAGCGTGAACGCACGCCCCATGTCTCTCGTAACAGCCCGCATCTTCACCATGTCCCCAATGCCTCAGTCCTCCGCCGCATGACAGACGTTGCAGAGCGGACGCCCGGCGCTGCCGTTCTTCGTGCAGCCCGAGACGCCGCAGCACTCGTGGCAGCACGTGCTAACCTTCACGCTGTCCGTCTTCGCGTTGTAGATGATGTTGAACCGGTGGAACGTGCCGGTCATCTTGCCCTGGTAGCCGAACGCCATCTGCGAGACACCGATCTTCTGCCGGTGCGGACCGCCCTTCAGCGCCTCCGTGAACCCGACGCCCGTGCCCTTGCCGTCCGAGATGCCGCTACGCGCGACGAAAAGCCCGGTCGGGTCGATGAGCGGGTTCTTCAGCCCGGTCGCGCCGATGGACTTCTTGACGATCTCCTGGAAGACTCTCTGGGCCTGGCTCTCGGAGAGAACATCGCTCTGCGCCTTCTTGGCGAGATTCTCGATCTCCCCGGGCCACTTCTCGTCCGGGTCCTGCGCATGGTATGTGGCAATTGCGCTCTGCAGCGCGATGCGCATCGCCTCCGTGCGCTTCTCGCGCGAGGAGCGCATCGCCGACATCGCCGCCGTCGTGACGATGGTCGACAGCACCGCGATGATCGCGATCACCATCAGCAACTCAACAATGGTAAAGCCACGTCTCCTCATTCTCAATCGCTCCTCCCCCTTCAACCTCTCAGACCTCTCAAGCCTTTCCAACCTCACTTCGTCACCTGACTCGGGGCCCAGCTGTAGACGTCATCGCCGCCCCGTCCCCTCGATTGTCCATGCTGGCCCTTTGCACCGCTGCTGGCGCCCGCATACGGGTACTTGGCCAGCACACCGTCCATGCCGGCGCACCAGACCGCAGCGTTGCCGCGAATCTTCAGCTGGACACCGCCCACGTCCGCCTCGACGATACCCTCGCCCGTCTTGTCCAGCGCGTAGTAGAGGATGTGGTCCTCGACGGTTCCGCCGGAGGGCACCTTGAGCCCCGTGCCGCCGCCGCTCACGCCGGCGCGCTTGATGGCCGCCTGCGCCCATGGCGTGACGATGCCGTAGCGATCGGGCCCGGAAAGCGTATAGTAGCTCTCGCCATCCGACTCGACCTTGGTGTAGGTGAGCGACATGAGCTTGTTGACGGCGAGACAGGCCGCCGCGCGGGCGGTGAGCCGACCCTTGCCACTCGCCGCCTCGTCAAGAAGCGCCTTCGGCCACCGACCCTGCTTCTGGAAGAGAAGACTGAGCGCCGTCGCCGTGTTGGAGACGAGCTCGCGCCCGCGCGCCTGCTGCGCCCGCTTCGTCATGTAGGAATAACCCGCGACCGACACGCCCATCAGCGTGGCGATGATGCCGATCACCACCAGCATCTCAATCAGCGTAAAGCCCTTTCTCATTGTCGTCACCTTCAAACCTCTCAATTGCTCATGAACATGATGTCATCGGCCATCCACGCGGCGGCGGTGCGCTTGTCAGACTCGTTCTTGATCGTGTCGAGCGGAATCCACGGCGGGAACGTCTTGCCATCGGGACCGGCGCTCCACAGGCGGTAACTCTGGAACGGTGCCGGCGAATAGTAGTAGAACTCCTGGAACCAGCCGTCAACCATGGTGATGCAGTCCAGCACGTAGCGGGCAGAGCCGTTGCTGAACACCTCGATGTCGGGATTCTCGGGCGATACACCCCCGCCGCGCCCGCTGCTGACCTTGACCCCGAAGAACTCGGGACTGCCCGTGCAGTCGAGCTGACCCTCGAAGTTCGGCATCCAGCGCGCGCACACCGACTGGGATGGGATACGCTGCACAAGGCTCTTGTAGCGGAGCTCGTTCCTCCAACTGTTGAACTGCACGCCGTTGTTGGGATTGGCCGAGAGACGGTTGCTCGCCGTCCACTGCGCGCACTTGTCGAGATCGTCGAGGTTGTTGATGCCTCCCAGCATGAACAGGTAGCGCGGCATCAGGTAGCTCATCACGCCGAACTGGAAGATCTTCACCGCCTGCCAGCTCGACTCCCTCTGCCAGTCGGCGATCTGGTTCGGGTTCTCGAGCGCGGAGAAGCCGCCTCCGAGGCGATTGCGGCGATCCTGGTACCTCTTGAAACGCGAATCGGTGGAGTTGGCGCGCTCGGAGACAATGCGCGCGACCGCGTCGACGTACGGACGCGTCTCCGCCCGGAAGGGGTATCGCGCCGCGAGCGGCTGGGCCCGGCACGCCTCCCGCACGCTCTCCCACTCGAGCTTGCCCGTCTCGGTGTCGCTCTGATTGCCCTCCATGTCGACCCGCAGGTAGGGATTGCGCTTCGCGTGCAACGCGACCGGCGGATATGATCCGAACGCCGCGTAATAGCCGCTCAGCGCGTTCTCCAGCCGCTGCATGCGCTCGATCGTCCGGTTCCGGTTGTTGGAACTGGAAGCCACCCCCGCGAGCCGGAAGGTGATCGCCATGAGCGTGACGATCACCACCACGACGATTAGGAGCTCGACGAGCGTAAAGCCTTTCTTCATTTCGCGTGAGATTATACCACAATCACGCCCTCATGGGCAAGGGGGAAAGAGCGGGAAACATCACAGCGGGTGCAACGAGTTTTTTGCGCGGGCGGTAGGCGTGCATTATGTACGGCATACATGTTCGCCTCGTTGGGGACGCGAAACTAGAAGGGGTGAAATCAACGTGCGTTTTACTTTGCATGATTCCCTCCCGCTCCCGCTCGCCCGCCGTCGGCGCGTAGGTCGAGCCGACGGGTGCCTCAAGGATGTTGCGGATCGTCCGCTCGACGCGGAAGCG
>CACYCW010000219.1 GCA_902773015.1 uncultured bacterium | reverse complement strand
GCTCGCCAGCGAGGGCATCGACTTCGACATGTACCGCGTGCCGTTCTTCACCGACTACCGCAAGCTCCTCGACAGCGCGGGCATCCTCGGCGTTGACGCGATGACGGTCTCCACGCCCGACCACTCGCACGCCGCGATCGCCATCGGGGCGATGAAGCAGGGTATTCACGTCTACGTCCAGAAGCCGCTCGTGCGGACGCTGTGGGAGCTCGACTACTTCGACCGCACCGCGCGCGAGAACGGCGTCATCACCCAGATGGGCAACCAGGGCTCGTCCCTCGACTCGATGCGCCGTTGCACCGAGGTGCTGCAGTCCGGCATCATCGGCGAGGCGAAGGAGGTGCACGTGTGGACGAATCGTCCGGTGTGGCCGCAGGGCAAGAACGTCGAGACGTGGGTCAAGGGCCATGCGAATGGCGAGAAGGTGAGCCCGGGCCTCAACTGGGATGCGTGGATCGGCACGGCGAAGGAGCGTCCGTTCCTCGACAAGTACCCGGATGACGCCGACGTCTACGATCCGTGGAAGCTCGGCAAGAACGTCTACCACCGCTTCACCTGGCGCGGTTTCTACGACTTCGGCTGCGGCGCGTTCGGCGACATGGCGTGCCATACGATGAACCTCGCGTTCCGCGGGCTCGAGCTCGGCGGCGTCACCGAGGCGGAGTGCATCAAGGCCGAGTCGGCCAACAGTATCGCCTATCCGCTCAAGTCCATCGTGAAGGTACTTTACTCCGAGCGCGAGTCGCGGGTGCGGCCCGGCGTGAAGCTGCCGGAGGTGACGCTCTACTGGTATGACGGCGACCTGAAGCCGGAGGCGTCGATCATGCCGAAGTGGGCGTCGACCCACAACGGCGAGGTGCCAAAGACGGGCTGCTACATCATCGGCACGAAGGGCGCGGTGCTCATGCAGGACGACTACGGCGCGAAGTGCGCGATCGCGATGAACGACGAGAAGGAGTTCGTCGACATCTTCCAGCACGAGGCCGCGAAGATCGTGCCGCGGTCGATCCCGTTCCGCACCGATTCCGCGGCGACGCCGGGCAAGTCGACGGTGGAGATGAAGGGGTTCGCGATCGGCCACTACATTGAGTTCCTCCAGGCGATCCGCCGCGAGGGCAGCTTCTACCGTCAGGTCAACTCGCGCTGCTTCTCCGACATCGAGTACTCCGTGCCGCAGATGGAGGGCATCCTTGTCGGCTGCATCGCGCAGCAGGTGCCGGGAAAGATCCGCTGGAACGCGGCGTCGCAGACGTTCGACAGCGCCGCGGCGAACGCGCTCGTGAAGCCCTACATCCGCGAAGGATGGGAGTTCTGACCGGATGAGACGCTATCTCGCGATCGACATCGGCGCCAGCTCCGGGCGGCACATGCTCGGAACCCTCAAGGACGGCAAGATCGTCATTGAGGAGGCGTTCAGGTTCACCAACGGACAGGTCCGCAAGGACGGCCACGACTGCTGGGACGTCGACGCGCTCGTCGCCTCGGTGAAGGCCGGCATCGACGCGGCGCTCGCGACGGGGCCGATCGAGTCGATCGGCATCGACACGTGGGGCGTCGACTTCGTCCTGCTCGACAAGGACCTGCAGCGCTGCTCGGACGCCGTCGCCTACCGTGACGCGCGCACGGCCGGCGCCGATCGCGAGATCGAGGCCGAGGTGCTGGGTTTCGCCGAACTCTACCGCCGCGTCGGCATCCAGAAGACGAGCTTCAACACGATCTACCAGCTCTGGGCGCTTAAGAAGGAACACCCCGAGCAGCTGGAGCGTGCGGCACACTTCCTGATGATGCCGGAGTATCTCAACTTCGCGCTCACGGGGCGCATCGTCCACGAGTACACGGACTCGTCGACGACGGCGCTCCTTGACGCGGAGAAGAAGGACTGGGACCGCGATCTCATCGCGCGCCTCGGCCTGCCCACGGGCATCTTCGGCAGTCTGGAGATGCCCGGTGCCCCTGTCGGCGAGTATCGCGGTGTCAAGGTGGTTCTGCCGGCGCTGCACGACACGGGCTCGGCCTATCTCGCCGTGCCCGCTCGCGATGACCGCGCCGTTTATCTTTCGAGCGGCACGTGGTCGTTGCTCGGCGTCGAGATGGATCACCCGATCACAACCCCCGAGGCGCAGGCCGCCAATTTCACCAACGAGGGCGGCGCGTGGGGACGTTACCGTTTCCTCAAGAACATCATGGGCCTCTGGATGATCCAGTCGATCCGCCGCGAGCTCAACGGCGTCAGCTACGTCGAGGGCAAGGACGGCGAGGCGACGAAGGAGGCGCTGAAGGCGATCACGGACTATTCGCGCGGCAAGGAGTACTCGTTCGGCGAGCTCTCCACCATCGCCCGCAGCACGGATCCTTACGATACGCTGATCGACGTCAACGAGCAGCGCTTCATGAACCCCGATTCGATGATCGGCGAGGTCATTGCCGCCGCTGCCGAGCGCGGCCGCCCGCCGACCACCATCGGCGAGTTGATGCAGTGCGTCTACAAGTCTCTCGCCGAATGCTATGCGGACGCGATCCGCAACCTCTCAGAGATCACCGGGCGAACCTACACGTCGATCAACATCGTCGGCGGGGGCTGCCAGGACCTCTACCTAAATGCGCTCACCGCCGAGGCGACGGGGCTCGAGGTCTTCACCGGCCCGATCGAAGGCACCGCCATCGGCAATCTCATCGTCCAGATGATCGCCGCCGGCGAGTTCCCCGACCTCTCCGCCGCCCGAAAAGCCATCGTGAGATGACCGCCAGTCTCAACTCTTCACTTTTAACTTCCCATGGACTCTTCCCTTTACATCAACCCGCCGCTCGTGAACCGGGCGTACGACTGGCAAAAAGGCCCGCAGCCGAAGACCCGCCGTGCGCTCGACAACTTCTTCAAGTCCGCCGCGATTGTCCGCGTCAAGGACCAGATCTGCGAGATGGGCCGCCGCATCTACCAGAGAGGCTACACTGACGGCAACGGCGGCAACATCTCCGTGCGCGTCGGCGAAGATCTCGTCCTTTGCACCCCGACCCTCTGCTGCAAGGGCTTCATGAAGCGCGAGGACATCTGTCTCGTCGACATGAACGCCGGCCAGCTCTGCGGCTACCGTCCGCGCACGAGCGAAGTGAAGGTACACATCGCCATGATGAAGGCATCGGGCGTGAACGCCTGCATGCACTGCCATCCGCCGCACTGCAATGCTTTCCTCTTCGCCGGCATCGTGCCGCCGAACGGCGTGAACCCGGAGGCGGACATCTTCCTCTCGCAGATTCCGATCGCACCCTACGCGACGCCCGGAACTGACGAGGTCGCGGCGAGCGTCGCCGCGGCTGCGAAGAAGTCCAATGTCGTCTTCATGGAGAACCACGGCATCGTCTGCGGCGGCCGCGACGTCGAGGAGGCGGAATGGTTCGCCGAGAACGCCGACGCCTACTGCCAGGTGCTGCTGCTCGCCGCCGGGCATGGCGCGAAGGTGCAGCAGGTCGGGCCGAAGGGCGTGAAGGACTTCCTTGCCATTCGCAAGGCCATGGGACTCGCCGTCGATCCGAAGCAGCCGCTCTACAACACCCATTCTTTCAACGGTTACCGGATGAAATCCGCGAGCAAGTAACCCGCCCCATTCCGCAGGAAGTCACATGGAACTCTCCGTTCTCGTCAACCGGTTCAATGTCAAGGGCCGTCTCGTCTCGCTGCAGCCGTTCGGCAACGGAAACATCAACGACACGTTCCTCGCGATCTACCGTAATACGTTCACCGAGACGCAGGTGATTCTCCAGCGCATCAACCGCAACGTCTTCCCCGAACCCGAGGTGATCATGGCCAACATGCACGAGATCACCAAGCACTGCCACGAGAAGCTCGAGGCGGACGCGCGGGCCGGCACCGACGACCGCGTCTGGCAGATGCCGCGCATCGTCAAGGCGAAGGATGCGAAGGACTACGTGGTGGATGATAACGGAGAGACGTGGCGGCTCATCACGCGCATCCTCTCCGCGCACGCTTTCGACGTCGCGCAGAGTCCCGAACACGCCCTCGAGTGCGGCGCGGCTCTCGGCCACTTCCACTATCTCATCTCGGACATGTCGCCCCAGGCGATCCGCGACCCGCTGCCCGGCTTCCACGTGACGAGCGGGTACATGCAGGACTACGACGCGACGCTCGCCAAGACGGGAGCGCGCGAGCTGCTGGGCGCGTCAATGGAGGCGAAGCGACTCGCGAAGTTCATCGAGGAACGGCGGGATCTCGCGCACTGCCTCGAGAAGGCCCAAGCGGCGGGCGAGCTCACGAAGCGCATGTTCCACGGCGACCCGAAGGTGAACAACATCATGATCGACGACGTGACCGGCAAGGGAACGGCGATGATCGATCTCGACACCGTGAGTCCCGGTCTCGTCCACATCGACTTCGGGGACGCGCTCCGCTCGATCTGCAACCCCGCCGGCGAGGAGGAGACGAACCTCGCGAAGGTCATCTTCGACGAGGACCTGTGCACCGCGTTCTGCAAGGGCTACATGCGCGAGGCGGGGGCCTTCCTCACCGACGCCGACCGCGCCTACCTCTACGACTCGATCCGGCTCCTGCCATTCGAGCTCGGGCTCCGGTTCTTCCAGGACTACCTCAACGGCAACGTCTACTTCAAGACCACCCAGCCCGAGCAGAACCTCAACCGCGCCCGCGTCCAGTTCCGCCTCTGCGAGTCGATCGAGGCCCGCGAACGCTCCATCCGTCACGTATTGGAAAGGCTATGAACCTCAATCGTCGTGAATTCCTGATTTCCTCTGGCGCTGCCGTGCTGCTGGACGGCTGCCGATCGACCGATCTCTTCGGTTCTCCCGAGATGCGCTTCGGCGTCGTGAGCGACATCCACTTGACGACACCGGAATCGTGCCGCATGCTCGAGCGCTCGTTGCGCTACTTCCGCCGACGCGGCGTCGACGCGGTGATGATTCCGGGTGATCTCACCGACTGGGGCGTCCGCAGCTCCCTCGTCTACCTGAAGCGCACCTGGGACGCCGTTTTCGCCGACACGGACACGGTTCCGCTCTTCTGCACCGGCAATCACGACTACGACGGCTGGTGGTACGGTGACATGACTATGGAGATGCACGCAAACGGCTACTCCGAGGACGAGGCGCTCTCCAAGCTCGGCCTCGCGAGGCAGTGGGAGGAGGTGCTCGGCGAGCCGTTTGCCAACATCCGCTGCCGCTCCGTCAAAGGCTTCGACTTCGTCTCCTGCGAATATGGCGCGCGTGACGGCAAGGAGCTCAAGACCTGGATGGAGGCGAATCGCTCCCGCCTGTTGGGCGACAGGCCGTTCTTCTATTTCCAGCACCTCCAGATCAAGGGGACGACCGCCGACAGCGCGGGCTGGTCGGACAATGGCGTCACCAAGCCGATTCTCTCCGCCTTCCCGAACTGCATCGCCTTCACCGGTCACGCGCATCGTCCATTCATCGACGAGCGCCAGATCTGGCAGGGCGCGTTCACCGCGATCGGCACGCCGTCGCTTTCCTACGCGTGCTTCCCGCCCGGACACGAGAACGGCGGCGGCGACCGCAAGGGCAATTCGAAGCAGGCGATGATGATCGTGCCGACGCGCCGTGACCTGCGCGGCGGCGAGGGTTTCGTCGTGAACGTCTGGTCCGATAAGATCGTCATCGAGCGCCGTGATCTCGAGGAGGACGGCGACGAGGGCGCGCCGGAGTGGCTTGTGCCGCTTCCGGTGGGTCGCGCGAAGCCCTACGCCGAGGGTGTGCGCGACGCGATCGAGCCGGTGCCGGCGTTTCCATCCGGCGCGAAGCTCGCCCTCGAGACGCGCAACACCGAGAACCGCTCGGGGCACTGGACGATCGTCCTCAACTGCGATTTCCCTTCCGCCCTTGTTCCCGCCGGACACCGCGTCTTCGACTATGAGATCCGCGCTGTACCGAAGGACGGTTCGGAGCCGCTAGTCAAGCGCTTCATCTCTCCGGCTTTTGCCTCGTCGCCGCGCCACGAGCCTGAGCGCCAGCGATTCTGGTTCGATGTCGCGGAGCTTCCGCAGGACAAGCCGTATGTCGTCGAAGTGAGGGCCTTCAACTGCTTCGGGCGCGCCTCCGATCCGATCGTCTCGGGCGTCTGGCGCGGCAAGCCGGGCCTTGGGAAAGCCGTTCGCGACAAGCCCAAGGCCTGATGTACGACCTCGTCGAGATGTTCGAGTCGCTTCAGGGCGAGGGACGCAACGTGGGGCGTCCATGCGCTTTCGTGCGTTTCGCCGGCTGCAATCTCGCCTGTCCCTGGTGCGACACGGATGTCACACGGCGCTTCTCCGCCTCGGCTGAGGAGATCGTCGCGGAACTGAGTGGCTTTCGCGCCAGGAGCGTCATCCTGACCGGCGGCGAGCCGACTCTCGTCGCGGATATGCCCGAGCTAGTGGCGGCGCTGAAGGGTGCCGGCTTCTGGATCGGCGTCGAGACGAACGGCACGACTGCGGCGGACTGGCTCGCATTCGTCGATTACGTTGCGTGCTCGCCGAAGCGCGGCGCTCCGATCGCCATTGCCGCGGCGGACGAGGTTCGTGTCGTCGCGGACTCGCTGGATGTCGTGGCGTTCTGCCGCGAGGTGCGCGGGCGAATTGCCGCCACCGACTATTACGTCTCGCCGTGCGACCGCGATGGCGAAATCGACTTCGCGACCGCCAAGGAGGTGATCGGTCAGCTCGACGGCTGGTCGCTCTCTGTCCAGCTTCACAAGCTTCTCGGTTTCCGATAGCCCCATTCTCAACCCCTCAACCCCCATGCAACTCATCGCATCGTTCCAAGTCGATCACACGAGAATCACCCCCGGCATCTACGTGAGCCGAAGGGATAGGGTCGCGGGCGCCTGGATCACCACCTTCGACATCCGCATGAAGCGTCCGAACATCGAGCCAGCCGTGCATCCCAACGCGATGCACACGATCGAGCACGTCGTCGCCACCTACCTCAGGAACTCGTCGTTCAAGGATCATGTCGTCTACTGGGGGCCGATGGGCTGTCTCACGGGCTTCTATTTCATCGCCTCGACGGAGCACGAGATCCAGCCCAAGGAGATAGAGGGGCTCATCCGTGCGGCGTTTCGCCACCAGGCGAATTACCGGGGGGAGGTGCCGGGCGCGACGCCCGTCAACTGCGGCAACTATCTCCTTCACGATCTCGCGATGGCGAAATGGGAGGCCCGCGAGTTCCTCAAGCGTCCCTGGCGGTTCACCTACCCCAAGGCTAGGCGCTTGACCGTGAAGGGCAAGACCTTCTTTGATGCGTGAGGAATGCCTTCATGAGAGCGATAACCATTGAATACCGGGTCCCGTACGCCGATACTGACCAGATGGGGGTTGTCTACTACGGCAACTACCTGACGCTCTTCGAGCGCGCCCGCAACGAGCTGATGCGCGCGGTCGGCTACACCTACCGCGAGTGCGAGGCGGATGGCATCGCGCTGCCCGTGGTCCATGCCGAGGTGGACTACAAGCGTCCGGCCAAGTACGATGACCTGCTGGAGGTCAAGGCGTGGGTGAGGGCGCAGAAGGGCGTGCGTCTCGAAATCGCCTGCGAGGTGCGGCGGAAGGGCGAGGCGGAGCTGCTCGTCTCGGGCTTCACGCGGCATGTCTTCGTCGCGCTTGCCGATTTTCATCCCTGTCCGCCGCCCGAGCGGCTACTGGCCGCTATGGCCGATGATTAGCTCCAGTCTGAACATTCAACGCACATGGCCAACCTCACGCAACTGAAGATCCTCGAGAACCTGAACGGTTTCCTACTGGTGGACAAGCCGGCCGGAATCGCCTTCGCCTCCGTGGTGAAGGCCGTCAAGCGCAAGTTCAACCTCGTGAAGGTCGGGCATGGCGGCGCGTTGGATGCGATGGCGACGGGGCTCTTCATCTTGCTTATCAACGACGCCAACAAGTTCGTCGCCGACGTGATGGGGGCCGATCGCTCCTATGAGGGTACGATGCGACTCGGCCTCAAGACCTCGACCGGGGATATTCACGGTGTGCCGCTCAATGACTCCCGACTGCCGTCGACGGCCATCGACGGCGGACGTCTGCAGGCGGCTCTCTCCGAGTTCAAGGGCGACATCTTCCAGACCGAACCGCGCTTCTGCGCATTCCGCCGCGAAGGCAGCGCCGATTACTCGATCGTCGATACTGGCGAGCACACGCAGTTCCTGACCCATATCTATCGGTTCGCCGTGGGAGAGATCCAGAAGGGGGCGGAAGACTCCGAAGATGAGACGCGGCTGGGCTTCGAGGTGCGGGCCACGAAGTCGCTGATCGTGCGGGCGCTTGTCAATGACCTGGGCGATGCGCTCGGCTGTGGCGCGTGTCTCGAAAACCTTCGCCGTACGCGCATCGGCAAGTTTGACGTCGCCGACGCGATCCCCTTCGATCGGCTGCTCGAGACCGAGATGCACGATTTCGCCGCGTGCGTCATGCCGTTGTCAAGAGCGCTGCTGTGATGACAGGGTGATTAGGAAGGGGTTGAGGGCTTGAGGACCGAGGAGATCGTGGCGATTGGATTCTTTGATGGCGTTCACATCGGCCATCAGGCGATTCTCCGCGGCGCGACGGCCGCACTGACCTTCCGCGTGCATCCGCTTGCCGTGCTGGCGCCTGAGCGCGCTCCGCGACTGATCATGTCCGAGCCGGAACGTGTCGCGGCAATCCGAGCCTGCGGGATTGACCGGGTCGTGGTGCTGGACTTCACGCCTGAGTTGGCCGCGCTCTCGCCGGACGAGTTCACCAATCGCTATCTGCTACGGGACGCTGACGCTACAGGGGGGCTGTGTGCGCAGCGGATGCGGTGCGGCGAGAACTGGAGATTCGGAAAGGGCGGGGCCGGTGACGCAGCGTTCCTGCGACGCCGCGGTCTCGCCGTCGATGTCGTGCCCTATGCGCTTTACGAAGGTGACCGGGTGTCGTCCTCGCGCATCCGCGCCAGCCTTGAGCGCGGTGAGGTCGAGGCCGCCAATGCGATGCTGGGTCGGCCGTTCGTCGTGCGCGGCGAAGTGCGAGTGGGAAAGGGGGTCGGCGAGAGGATCGGGTATCCGACGGAGAACCTGCTGCCGATTGGCCTCAACCTGAGGCTGCCCCTTGGCGTCTACGAGGTCGCCGCCGGGACGACGCGCGGCATCGCCAACTACGGCTGTGCGCCGACGATGGGCGCGTCGGCCTGGCGAGAGCCGATGCTTGAGGTTCATTGGCTCTCTGGAGATACCGACTGCAATCGACTGCAGCCGACGGCCATCGAACTGGTGAGGTTCTTGCGTCCAGAGCGGCGTTTCGAGTCGGTAGACGCGCTCAGGCGGCAAATCGCGGATGACTGCAGGAGGGTGATGATATGAGCTTCTTCAAGGCCTACGACATGAGGGGAACCTTCGGTGTCGACTTCGACCTCGACACCGTCTACCGCGTCGGGCTCGTCCTGCCGCAGGTCGTTCGGGGACCCCGCTGGCTCGTCGGACGCGACTGCCGCGAGACGAGCGCCGCCGTGCGCGATGCGCTCGTCGGCGGGCTCTCCGCGGCGGGCGCCGAGGTGACGGACATCGGCCTCTGCACGACGCCCATGGTCTACTTCTTCACCGCAGCCGACGGTTACGACGGCTCCGTGATGATCACCGCCTCCCACAATCCGCCTTCGGACAACGGACTCAAGGTCTCGATGCGCGGTGCGCTCCCGGTCGGTTACGCCAATGGCCTCAACGAAGTGGAGCGACTCGTCCAATCCTCGAATCGGCGCCGGGACGATTCGCCGGTTCCCGCAGTCGCCGAATCGACAGATCCGACCTTCCTTTCCCGCTATATCGTCTGGCAGTTCGCCCATTCAATCCTCCCCAACATCCCTCCGGCTCAGCCTTCTCAGGCCTTTCAGAATCTCTCCTACGCCGTCGACTGCTCCAATGGCATGGCGTCGATTCTCGTCAAGGAACTCTTTCCGGGGGCGGTGATCATCAATGACACGCTGGACGGGCGCTTTCCGAATCATTCCCCGAATCCGCTCAAGGCCGAGGCGCGCGAGCAGCTCGTCGCGCTCGTTCGGGAGCGGGGGCTTGATTGCGGTGTGATCTTAGATGGCGATGCCGATCGCTGCATGTTCGTCGACGAGCGCGGCGAGTTCGTGCAGCCCGATTACCTCATCCCAGTTGTCGCGCGCGCAACCCTCGCGGGCGACCGGCAGCGAGCGGCCGCCGGCGGCGCCCCCGTCGTCATCCACGATGTGCGGACGAGCCGAGGGGCAATCGAGGCCTTGAAGCGCATGGGCGCCGAGCCGCGGATGGTGCCGGTCGGTCATGCCTTCGCGAAGCCCATTCTGCGCGAGTCCGGCGGCGTCTGCGGTGGCGAGCTCGCCGGACACTACTACTTCCGCGAGTTCCACTGCTGCGACTCGGGCGTCCTGGCCGCGCGGCGCATTCTCGGCGAGATCGCCCGTGCGAAGGCCGCCGGAAAGACCTTCTCTCAGATGATGCGCCCCATCAGCGGCGTCTACGCCAACTCGGGCGAACTCAACTTTCGCGTCACGGACAAGGACGCGGCGATTGCCCGTGCCCTCGCCGTCGCGCGTGATCGGCTGCCGCCCGAGATCTCGCGCAGCGAGCTCGACGGCATTCGTGTCGAGTACACCGAGGGGTGGATCAACATCCGCAAGTCGAACACCGAACCCTATCTCCGACTGCTCGTCGAATGCGACACCGTCGAGCGGCTGCACACCTGGACGGCGCTTCTCAAGGAGGCTATCGGCGATGAGTCCTGAGCGGCGGGTCAAGGTCGATTTCCACGTCCACTCGACGGCGAGTGACGGCACCTGCGCGCCCTCCGAACTCGTCACGAAGTCCGCCGGGTTCGTGGCGGTCGCCCTCACGGACCATGACAACTGCGACGGCATCGCCGAGTTCCTCGGCGCCCCCGCTGTCGGTGATTGTCGCCGTGTGGCGGGCATCGAGCTGTCGATCGAACCGGGCGAGGGATTCGACATGTTCCACCTGCTCGGGTTGGGCATTGATCCGACCGATGTCGCGCTGCGGGACTTCCTGAGGCGCATTCTTGATGGCCGCAACGCTCGCAACGAAAAGATTCTCGCGAACTTCACGAACCTCGGCATCGAGATCGCCGCCGAGGACATCGCGACCTATGCCCATGGCGAGGTACTGGCGCGTCCCCACTTCGCCAACTGGCTTGTCGCGCATGGCCACGCGGCGGACGTCCTCGACGCCTTCCGGCGGTATCTCCTGCCCGATTCGCCGGCCGCCACGCGCTGCTACGAGGAGCGGTGGCATCCGCCGCAGGAGGAGGCGTTCCGCCGCATCCACGAGGCGGGCGGCATCTGCGTGATGGCCCACCCGAAATACTGGCAGCGCGCCTGGCGCACGACCGGGCCCGACTTCGCGGCGGCGGAACGCGAGCTGGCTGCGCTTCGCGAGCGCGGGCTCGACGGCGTCGAGGCGCTCTACGAGGCGAACACGCCCGAGGAGAACGTGGGCTTCGTGCGCATTGCCGCGCGTCTGGGCTACCTGCTCTCGGCCGGCAGCGACTTCCACGGACGTAACAAGCCGCAGATACATCTCGGCATGACTGTCACCGATTCCTTCATCGCGCCGCTCCTCGAGCGACTCGTAACCTGACCCAGGGGGTTGACGGGCGCGGTGAAAAAATGTATACTATCAAACAGTTGTTTGGAAAAGAAACAGTTGTTTGACACGGCGGTCATGGCCAGGATCGACCCGAAGGAGAATATCGTCAGCGCGGCGGTGGGCGTGTTCGCGGAGCGAGGGTTCCGCGACGCGACGGTTCGTGACATCTGCGCGGCCGCCGAGGTCAACGTCTCCATGGTGAACTACCACTTCGGTTCGAAGGAGGCGCTGTATGCCGAGGTCGTGCGACGGCTATTTTCCTTCGCGATCCGGGGCGACATGGAGCATCTGGCGGACGGGGTGAAGGACGCCCGGTCATGGAAGGAGGCGGTTCGCCGTTTCGTCGAGCGGTTCATCTCCTACATGTCGGTGACCGAGGCTCCGGGCGTCTACACCGCGCGCATCTTCCGCTGGGAGGTGACACGGCCATCGTCCATCTGCAAGGAGCTCCAGGTCACCTACGGCAAGCTCGTATATTCGGGACTCGAGCGCCTGCTCGCGATGGCGCTTGGCGAGGATCGTCGTGCAATCAAGCTCTGGAGTGCCTCCATTTGGAGTCGACTGGCGATCTTCGCGCTGGCGGACGAGCAGTGGCTCCAGCCGTTCGAGCCAGATGGGCTGACGCGCGAGGAATGGGTTCGGGCGATGGCCGACCTGATCTGCGATGACATCTTCACGTCGCTCCGCTACGGCGGGGGCGTCCGTAAGAGTGGAAAGACGCGGGCGCGCCCGAAGCGCGCCCGCAAGGTGACTTCAAAGAGGGTAAAAGAATGAGAATACTAGGAACCGGCAGCTTCCTCCCGGCGCGGGAGGTGTCGAACGAGGAGATCGCCCGGACGCTTGACACCACGGACGAGTGGATATACTCGCACACCGGCATCCGCTCGCGTCATGTCGCGGCGGATGACGAGACGACCTCGACTATGGCTGTGCGCGCCTCGCGTGCCGCACTGGAGATGGCGGCGACGAATCCCGGGGAGATCGGACTCGTCGTCTGCGCGACCTCCTCGCCGGACTACAACACCTTCCCCTCGACAGCCTGCCTTCTGCAGGGCGAGCTGGGTTGCGAACATGCTGGCGCCTACGACCTGCAGGCCGCCTGTGCCGGCTTCATCTACGCTCTTGAGATGGCTCGGGGGTTTGTCGCGCTCCATCCAGACCAAAAGGTGCTCGTGGTCGGGGCCGAGACGCTCTCGCGCATCGTCGACTGGACGGATCGCGGCAGTTGTATCCTCTTTGGCGATGGGGCCGGTGCTGTGGTTGTCGGCGAAGGGGCGGGATTGGCCGATACCCCTACGCAGGTGATTCTCGGGGCGGATGGAAAGGGTGCGCATTTCATCACGCGATCTGGCGGCGTCCGCGGCCCGCAGCCGAAAGAAACCCCGAATATGAATCTCAAGGGCCATGAGGTCTTTGCCTTTGCCGTCCGTACCCTGGCGCGCACAGTGGAGAATCTTTGCGCGCGTGAAGGCATCAAGCCAGCCGATCTCGACTTCATCTTTGCGCACCAGGCGAACCGACGCATCATTGAGGCGACGGCGAGGCGTATCGGACTCCCACTCTCGAAGTTCTTCCTCAACCTCGAGACGACCGCCAATACGTCCGCCGCATCGATTCCGATCGCGATTGACCAGGCAGTGCGCTCTGGAACGCTTGCCGACGGGATGAAGATCGCGTTTGTCGGCTTCGGTGCGGGGTTGACCTATGGCGGCATCTCCTGCGTCTGGCCGAACCTGTAAAGTCACATAATCCATACATCTTGCGGGCGTGGTTGCATTCTCGCACTAGATATGGTATTATATACACCGTTCGTGGAACTGGCGATAGGAGGTGGGGTGCCTCCGAGTGGAACTGACCACGTGAACCGCGGGCCGAGTGGAAGTCGTTCGTCTGGGCATCATCAGAATGAAAGGTGGTGCAGAAAATGAAAAGATTGATGCGCGCGGTCCTTCCCGCGTTCCTGCTGGCGGTGTCGGTCGGTCAGATCTACGCCTTCACAAACTTCTCGGACGAGATCGCCAGCTACATTGGCGAGTCGCAGAAGGACGTTCAGTTCGCGTTCTCCCTCGGCATCTTCTTCCTGGGGATGGGCGCGGCATTCTTCGGCAAGATCGTCGAGAAGAACATCCGCGTTTCCACGATCGTCGGCACGACGCTATTCCTGGCGGGGCTTTGCGTGACCGGCCTGGGCATCACCTCGAAGTCACTGATGCTCATCTACCTCGGGTATGGGTTCCTCGTGGGAACGGGAACGGGCATCATCTACATCTCGCCAGTGAAGACGATGATGCTCTGGTTCCCGGAGCACAAGGCGATCGCGGCTGCGCTGCCGATCATCTCCTTCGGCCTCGGCTCGACGCTCTCGACGATCGTCTACCGCGGGTTCGGCTTCGGCGGAGAGGATTCGCTCTTCTCGATGCGTTTTCTCGGCTTCTACGACTACTTCAATGTCGCCGCGAATCCGGTCGCCATCTCGTCCGTCTTCTTCGCTTTCGCCATATTCTATCTCGTGCCGATGGCAATCGCTACGGTGCTCCTGAAGAAGCCGAAGATCCAGGTGCAGAGCTTCGGTCACGGCATTCCCGAGCTGGAGTTCAAGTACACGACGCTCATGTGCGACTCGTTCTTCATCCGCTCGTGGCTGTTCATGTTCCTGAACATCTCGGCGGGGCTCTGCCTCATTCCGCTCGCGAAGCAGATGATGGACTCGCCGACGGTCGGCTACGCCACGGGACTGGTGACGGCGATCGTTGCGCTGTCGGGGCTGATGAACGGGGGCGGTCGCTTCCTCTTCGCCTGGTGGAGCGACAAGCTGGCGCGGCGCATCGACATCCTGCTCATCATCCTCTCCATCTCAGCGGGTGTGATGACGCTCTCGTTCTGGCCGCCGATCATCGGGCTCGCGCTTCTCGTGATCAACGCCTGCTATGGCGCCGGCTTCTCCGTCATCCCGGCGATTCTGGCCGACCACTACGGCATGACGAACATCTCGAAGATCCACGGGGCCGTCCTGTCCGCCTGGGGATTCGCCGGACTTGCTGGCAATCAGGCGGCAATGGCCGTATCGAAGGCCTTCGGCGGTTACGGAGAAGGGGGCCACGGTTACGTCGCGGTTGTCGCAATGCTGGTCGTCGCCTATGTGCTCAACTTCGTCAACGTGGTGACGCTCCGCCGCTCGATGCTGCGCCGCGCATGAACTTTGCCCACCCCCTTGCGCGGAACGGCAAAATTCGGTATAATATACGCTCAATTTCGAAAGGGAAAGAAGAATCATGAAGAGCGACATCCATCCGAAGTACGAGGACGCGACGATCACCTGCGCGTGCGGTAACGTCATAAAGACCCGTTCCACCAAGCGGGAGATGACGGTCAACACCTGCTCGGCGTGCCACCCCTACTTCACCGGCGCAAAGACCATGGTTGACACCGAGGGTCGCGTCGACTCGTTCAAGAAGCGCTACGCGAAGTTCGCGAAGAAATAAGCGCCCCTCGTGGCGCGGGAGACGTCCACAGGAGCGAGACCTTGGTAGACAAGGGCCAGATCGAGAACGTTCTGGGTCGCCTGGAGTCCGTTGAGCGGGATCTGGGCGACTCGTCTGTTTTGCAGGATCGCCGCCGCTATCGGGCGGTGCTGGCCGACTATTCCTTCCTGAAGAGGCTGGACAGCGCGTGGACGATGTATCAGCTCGCGGTCGATGACGGGCAGGACGAGGAGCTCATCCGGACGAGCGAGCGGGAGCTTACCGAGGCGCTGCTCAGGCCCGATCCGTTCGAGGCGCGCAATGCGGTCATGGAGATCCGGGCGGGCACGGGCGGAGAGGAAGCGGCGCTCTTCGCGGGTGACCTCTTCCGCATGTATTCGCGCTACTGCGAGTCGCGCGGGTGGCGCGTCGAGGTGATGCACGCGAACGCGACCTCGCTCGACGGCTACAAGGAGATCGTGTTCACCGTCATCGGCGAAGGGGCCTATGGCGCGTTTCGCTTCGAGTCGGGCGCGCACCGCGTGCAGCGCGTGCCGGAGACCGAGGCGCAGGGGCGCATCCACACCTCGGCCGCCACGGTCGTTGTCTTCCCCGAGGCGGATGAGGACGACGAGCTGGAGATTCCCGAGAGGGACATCCGCATTGACCTCTTCTGCGCCGGTGGGGCTGGCGGTCAGCACGTGAACAAAACCGAGAGCGCCGTGCGGATGACGCATATTCCGACGGGGCTCGTGGCCGTCTGTCAGGACGAGCGCAGCCAGATCCGTAACCGGGAGAAGTGCTTCGCGACCCTGAAGGCCCGCATCCTCGACCATCGGCGGCGCGAGGAGGAGGCGAAGCTCGGCGCGGACCGCCTGACGTTGCGCGGCAGCGGCGACCGGTCGGAGAAGATCCGCACCTACAACTTCCCCCAGAACCGGATGACCGATCACCGCATCGGCTTGACGCTCTACGCGCTCGACCGCATCGTGAATGGCGAACTCGGGCCGCTCATCGAGGCGCTGCACCGCAATGATGTCGACGAGCGGCTGAAGTTGGCGCTTGAGAAAAGGCAATGACGCTCGCCGTGATCAAGCACTGGGAGTTCTGGGAGCTCCTGACGTGCCGCTGGTTCTGGTGCGGATTCGGCGGCTGGCTGATCGCATCGTTCATCAAAATGGCGATCGCGGCCTGGAAGACGCATGAGTTCGATTTCGTCTACCTGTTCTCGACGGGCGGGATGCCGTCCAGTCACTCGACGTGCGTCTCGGCGTTGGCGTTCGGCATCGGCTACACGGAGGGCTTCGGCACGCCCCTGGCGACGCTGGCGTTCGCCTTCGCAGTGATCACGATGTTCGACGCCGCGACGGTTCGGCATGCGGCCGGCGAGCATGCGCGTGTGCTGAACGCGATGATTCGCGACCTCAAGGATCTGCGCTTCAGACCCGGGCGGCTCAAGGAACTGCTGGGTCACACGCGCAAAGAGGTGCTCTGGGGGCTGGTGATCGGCATCGCCTGGGCGACGTTCCTGTGCGAGTGCCTTCCATCCTGACACGAGTCCGCTAGCCGTTCGGGTTGCGGTAGCGAAAGACCGAAGGCGGGTGCCCGAACGCGGCACGAAAGGCGATGCCGAGATGGCTGGTGCTGCAGTAGCCGCAGCACTCGGCGACACGTTGGAGGGGCAGATCGGAGTTGGAGATGAGACGCACGGCCTCGTTCAGACGGATGCGATTGACTTCGGCCTTGAAGGTTGTTCCCAACACGCGGCGGGCCTTCATCTCAAGCGCGCGCTCGGAGATGCCCAGCCGGGCGGCGAGTCCGCGGATCTGGCGGTGTACCGACAGGTCCGCGCGGACGATTGCGAGCGCTCGGGCGACGAACGGGTCGGCGATGCGGTTCGCGTCCGTCGACAGACGCGTCACGACGCGCGGATAGGCGAGATCGACGAGCGGTTCCGCGGCGCGTCCGCCCATGCGCCGGTCGAGGATGTGCGCGCAGAGCTTGCCCGCGTTGCGCCCGTCGAGAGCGATCGAGGAAAGGGAGGGTGAGACGGTCTCGCAGAGCACCTCGTCATTGTCGGTGCCGAGAACGGCGATGGTGTCCGGCACGGTGATGCCGAGGTCGAGACAGATCCCGAGCACCTGGATGGCGCGGCGGTCGCGCACGGCGTAGAGGGCGGTGCCTGGCTGGAGGGAGCGGAGGAAGTCGGCGAGGTAGCGGGTCTCGAGGTCGAAGCTGGCGCGAGCGGGACGTGGCGCTCCGCGGTATACCTCGCAGTTGTGGCCGGACTCGGCGAGACGCGCAAGAAAGCCCGCCTGACGGCGATCGCACCAGTCCGCCGCATCGTGGATGCCGACGAAGGCGAAGCGGCTGAAGCCGCGCTCGAGGAAGTGCTCGGCGGCGGTGCGTCCGACGTTCTCCTGGTTCCGGTTCACGAAGGTCGCCCACGGCGGCGGCGCGAACTGCCGTCCCCGCGCGGACACGGGCGGGTTGAGAATGACGGCCGGGATGCGCGTGGCGAGGATGCGGTTGAGCTGCCGCCGCTCACGCACCATCGCGATGATGCCCGAGCATCCCCAGCGTCGTCCGTTCGCGAGCCCCTGTTCGTAGCGATCACCCGTCTCGAAATGGAACTGCCACGGGCTTCCCTTGCGCCCGTGGTCGAGGATGCCCTCGAGGATCTGCCGGTGAAGGAACTTGTCCGTTGGCAGCACGATGAGAACCTTCGGTGTCATTGGCTACATTATACCACATTTCTGTTTGCCGGGCGGGCTTCCAGTCAGCGGCCAAGGATTCCAAATGATGCACCCGGGGCGCGGCGAAGCCGTGGCTGGTGCATCATTTGGAATCCTTGGGAATCATCTCTGCAGTGGCGTGAATGGACCCAAATGTGGTATAATATATGGCCATGAAAAAGTACAGAGTCGGTTTGGTGGGCGTCGGTGCCGTCGGTACCGAGATGATTCGCATGCTGAAGGAACGCAAGTTCCCGATGAGAGGCCAGGTGCAGGTGTTCGCTTCGCGCGAGCGCGACGAGCAGATACTTGGCGAGACGTATCATGTCCTTCCCGCGACCGAGCACAGTTTCGATGGGCTCGATATCGTGCTGTTCGCCGGCAAGACGGATGTCGCGATCCAGTTGAAGGACGCCTGCGTCAAGGCGGGCGCGAAGATGATCGACAACTCCCGTGCCTTTCGCCAGGATCCCGAGGTTCCGCTTGTCGTGCCGCAGGTGAACGCCGAGGACCTGGACTGGAATAAGGGCGTGATCGCGAATCCGAACTGCACCACGGCAATCATGCTCGAGGCCGTAGCTCCGCTCCACAAGGCGAAGGGGCTTCGTCGCCTGGTCGCCGCGACGTACCAGGCCGCATCAGGCGCCGGAGCTCCGGGACTCGCCGAGCTCGAGCAGCAGATCCACGACTACGCGGTGGGCCGTCCGCTCACGGTGAAGGCGTTCCAGCACCAGCTGATGTACAATCTCATTCCGCACATCGACAAATTCGACGAGGCCAACTGGTACACGCTTGAGGAGCTGAAGATGCGCAACGAGGCGCGCAAGATGTTGCATCTTCCTGACCTGCACTTGAGTTGCACATGCGTGCGCGTACCGATTGCCCGTGCGCACTCCGAATCTCTGAACCTCGAGTTCGAGAACGACATCACGCCCGCCGAGGCGCGCGAGATTCTCACCGGTGCCGAGGGCGTACGCGTGGTGGACGATCCGCTGAACGGCGGCTATCCGATGCCCCTGGACGCGACGGGTGGGTACGATGTCCTCGCCGGGCGTATCCGCCAGGACATCTCGCGCGATGACCGCAAGGGACTCGAGATGTTCGTGAGCGGCGACCAGCTCCTCCGGGGCGCCGCGCTCAACGCGGTCGAGATCGCCGAGCACCTCATCAAGCGCGGTCTCGTCTGACCGCGCGTCCTATTCTAGCCGCCTGCGGCGGTCAGTCCACCTTCGGTAACATGGCGAAGCCGGCGGCGAGGTCGGCGTCCGTCGGGATGTAGTCGCTCATCGTGCCGTCGTTGTAATTGCCGTAGGCGAACATGTCGAAGTAGCCAGTGCCTGTGAGACCGAAGACGATCGTCTCGGTCTTGCCCTCCGCCTTGCAGCGGAGAGCCTCGTCGATCGCGACGCGGATGGCGTGGGACGATTCCGGTGCGGGAAGGGTCCCTTCGGTGCGCGCGAACATCGTCGCCGCCTCGAAGACGGACGTCTGCTCCACGGCGCGCGCCTCCATGAGGCCCTCGGCGTAGAGCTCCGAGAGCATCGCGCTCATGCCGTGGTAACGGAGTCCGCCCGCGTGCGACGGCGACGGGATGAATGCACTGCCGAGCGTGTACATCTTCTGCAGCGGACAGACCTTGCCGGTGTCGCAGAAGTCATAGGCGTATTTTCCGCGCGTGAACGACGGGCAGCTCGCGGGCTCGACGGCGATGATGCGGTAGTCGTGCTCGCCGCGGATCTTCTCGCCCATGAACGGCGCGATGAGGCCCGAGAGGTTCGAGCCACCGCCCGCGCAGCCGATGATGACGTCAGGCGTCTCGCCGAGCTTGCGGAGCGCCGCCTGGGTCTCGAGGCCGATCACTGACTGGTGTAGGCAGACCTGGTTGAGAACGCTGCCGAGCAGGTAGCGGGCGTTTGGCATCTTGACAGCAGCCTCGACCGCCTCGGAGATCGCGCACCCGAGCGATCCATTCGTGCCGGGGAACTCGGCGTTGATCTTCTTGCCGATGTCGGTCGTCATCGAGGGCGAGGGCGTCACGTCCGCACCGTAGGTGCGCATCACCTCGCGGCGGAAGGGCTTCTGCTCGTAGGAGCACTTCACCATGTAGACGTGGCACTTGAGGCCGAAGAAGGCGCTCGCCATTGAGAGGGCCGTGCCCCACTGACCGGCGCCCGTCTCGGTGGTGATGTCGGTGAGGCCTTGCTCCTTCGCGTAGTAGGCCTGGGCGATCGCGCTGTTGAGCTTGTGCGACCCGGAGGTGTTGTTGCCCTCGAACTTGTAGTAGATGCGCGCGGGGGTGCCGAGCGCCTTCTCGAGAAAGTAGGCGCGGATGAGCGGGGATGGACGGTACATTCGGTAGAAGTCCAGCACCGGCTTCGGAATCGGGATGAGGGGTGTCGTGTTGTCAAGCTCCTGCCGGACGCATTCGCGGCAGAAGACATGCTCAAGCTCCTCGGCGGTGACGGGCTTCAGCGTCGCCGGGTTGAGGAGCGGGGCGGGCTTCGTCTTCATGTCCGCGCGCAGGTTGTACCACGCCGCGGGCAGTTCGTTCTCGCTGAGGTAGGTCTTGTAAGGAGTCTCGTTCGCGTTCTTGGTGTTCATGAGACGCGATGATACCAAATTCCCTTCGCGACTGTCAATGGCGAATTTCGCATTCTGGAGCCGAGGGTCGGATTCGAACCGACGCGTCCTTGCGGATCCTGATTACAAATCAGGCGCAGTCAACCACTGTGCCACCCCG
>CACYCW010000218.1 GCA_902773015.1 uncultured bacterium | reverse complement strand
GACCGCCACGCACCGCGCCCCGTTGCCGCACATCTCAGCGGCGCTGCCATCGGGATTGAAGAAGGCCATCGCGAAATCCGCCCGTGCGGATCGCCGGACGAGGATTACGCCATCGCAGCCGATGCCGCTCGGACGGTTGGCAATCGCCGCGATGTGGGCGGCCGTGGCCGGGAATCTCTCCTCGCGGTCATCGATCAAGACGAAGTCGTTACCCGCCCCATGCATCTTCACGAACGAAATGCGCAGGAGCTTCTCACTCTGGCCAGTCTTCCCCTTTTCCATTGGAGAGTATTCTACCATATTGTCACCCGGCGGACAAGCCGTGAGAACATCATTTCAGGACGTAGCCGGCCGGATCGCCGCCGAGGATCTCGTGGGAGACGAGCCACCCGTCGCGCCAGGCGAGATTCACCGTGTAACCGCCGCGCGCGCGCAGCCCGCGCACCGTGCCGTTCGGCCAGGCCGAGGGCAGCGCCGGCAGGAGCCGCAACACCGTGCGGCCGTCGGACGTCCGCTCGTGGCTCTGCAGCAGCATCTCGGCAATCGCCGCGCAACAGCCGAAGTTGCCGTCGATCTGGAACGGCGGGTGCGCGTCCAGGAGGTTCGGATAGGTGCCGCCCTTGTAGGTGCCGCCGAGTGTCGCGTAAGTGGGGGTCAGCTGGTTGACGAGCAGCGTGTGCGCATGGTCGCCGTCGCGGAAACGCGCCCACAGCGCGACACGCCAACCCATCGCCCATCCCGTCGAGATGTCGCCGCGGTGGATGAGCGAGGTGCGCGCCGCCTTGAAGAGATCCGGCGTGTCGGACGTGATCTGCGCCGACGGGTAGACTGCGTAGAGGTGGGAGACGTGACGGTGGGTGTCCTCGGGATCGTCGAGGTCCTCCGTCCACTCCTGCAGCTGGCCCCAACGGCCGATGCGGAGTGGCTCGAGGCGTGCGCGTTTCGCCGCGATTTCGTCGAGCACCGCCTTGTCCTCGCGCTCGCGCCCGAGGATGTGCGCCGACTCGAGAACGGCCGCGAAGAGGTCGCGCAGTATCTGCGCGTCGGACGATGCACCGCGCGTCCAGAGGTCGTAGCGCCTGCCGTGGCTCTTTGGACGGTTCTCGGGCGAGACGCCGGGGATGACGGTGAGGTTGCCCGTCCGGGGATCCTCCTGCAGGATGTCGAGGAAGAACTCCGCCGCGCCCTTCATCACCGGGTAGGCGCGCGCGAGGAAGGCACGATCCCGAGTGAAGCGCCAGTGGTCCCAGAGCTGGGTCGAGAGCCAGGCGCCTCCGCAGGGCCAAATTCCGCCCGGGCCGTGCACCGGCACGGTGATGCGCCAGATGTCCATGTGGTGGTGCATCACCCAGCCGCGCGCGCCGTACATGTCCTTCGCCGTGCGCGCTCCCGAGACGGCGCTCTCCTCGAGCGCACGGAGAAGCGGCTCGATGAGGTCGGGCAGGTTCGTGACATCGACCGGCCAGTAGTTCATCTCAAGGTTGATGTTGATGGTGTAGCTCGACTGCCACGGCGGTTCGAGCCACTCATTCCAGATGCCCTGCAGCGTCGGCGGCTGCGTGCCCGGCTGCGACGAGGAGATGAGCAGGTAGCGACCGAAGGCGAAGTAGAGCTGGGCCAGATACGTGTCCTTCGTCTCGCAGAAGTCGGCAAGTCGTCGCGGCACCGTCGTGCCCGGACGCGAATCGGGGCCGAGGTCAAGGCGGCAGCGGTCGAACTGGCGGCGATAGGCGGCGACATGCCGCCGCCGAAGCTCGTCCACCCCGATTGCGCGCGCGGCATCGAGGCGACTGACCGCGCGGCCGACCTCGTCCCCGCTGCGCGCATCCCGCCAGTTGACGAAGCTCGTCGCGGCGGAAAGACGCAGCGTCACCGCGTCCGCCCCGCTCACGGTGAGAACGCCGTTGTCGGCGCTCGCCGTACCGCCCTTGAGCTCGGTGTCGAGCCGGGCGCAGTAGCGCGTCTGGCCCCAGATGCCGAACTGACGGCCGGCCTTGCCGGTGAGCACGAGATCGGCCGCGTCCGTCAGGTTCGACGCGGCGGCGAACCGCTGGTAGGGGCTCTCGAAGAACGCGGTGAAGCTGATCGAGCCAGGACGAGACGCGCCCAGGCGGACGACGATCACGTCGTCCGCGAGCGAGGCGAAGACCTCACGCGTGAATCGCGTGCCGCCGACCTCGTAGCTAGTCGTCGCGATGGCCTCGTCGAGCGAGAGCGCGCGGCGGTAGTCACGCGGGAAGTCGTGCCCGTCGAACTTCAGCATCAGCGAGCCGAGCGTCTGGTAGGAGAAGGAGTTGCCGTTCTTCGAGGTCTGCACGCCTTGGCGGGCAAACCAGTCGTGAGCCGCAGCCGGTCCATCCACGAGGATGCGTCGGCGGATCTCGGGAATGAGCGCCTTCATGCGCGGCTCGAGCGCGTAGTTGGGTCCGCCGGCCCAGAGCGTGTCCTCGTTGAGCTGGAGGCGCTCCATGCCGGGGCCGCCGAAGACCATCGCGCCAAGACGACCGTTGCCGATCGGCAGCGCTTCGTTCCAGGTGCCGGCCGGGGTGTCGTACTCCATCACAAGGGATGTCGCGTCGGCCATCGCCGCGAGTAGCGTCAGAGTCAGGGTGAGTTGATGTTTCATGGGTGTGGGGGTGTTGTGGTCTGTTCAGTCTGCGACTCAGTGGCCATCGACAGCTGTCGATGGCAATCGATGGCTGTCGATGGCGGTCAAGGGCCGCTTCTCGACGAAGAACACCTTGTCTCCGACACGGCAGCGCGGGGTGCGCAGCGTCACCCACTCGCCGCGGGTGCAGGTCGTGACACGCGCGTCATCTCGCCACAGCTCGCCGGCGGTCAGCTCGAGAACGCCCGTCGTCGGCCCGTGTATCTGGATCTCGTCGCCTTCGGAGAGCGGATGATCCTGCACCTTCACCTGGGCGATGCCGGCCTTGAGGAAGTAGTCGATGACGATGCCTACGTGGCGCTTGACGGTCGTCGCAAGCGAGTCCTCAGAATCGGCGAACTGGTCGACGCCGGGGCGCCCGAAGTAGAGGCCCTCCGAGAACTCGCGGTGGAAGACGCGTTTCACGTCCTCGGTCAGCTCGGCGATGAGCGCGGGACCGTAGGTGCCGTCCGCCACCGCGTCGACGGCGCGGCGGTAGGCTGCGACCACCGTCTTCACGTAGTTCGCGTTTCGCGCACGCCCCTCGATCTTGAAGGAAGCGATGCCGGCGGACATCAGCTGGTCGACAAAGCCAATCGAGCAGAGGTCGCGCGCGCTCAGGATTGTATGGGGCTCGACGACATAGGCCGTGTCGGACTCGTGCACGGGATTGCCGTCGGCGTCGGTGTAGAGGTCGACCGCCTTCACGATGAAGCGCCGGCGACAGGGCTGCTTGCACTCGCCTCGGCACGCGCTCTTGCCGAACACGTCGTGGCTCATGAAGCAGCGTCCCGACTCCGCCACGCACTGTGCGCCGTGGACGAAGCATTCGACCTCGATCGGCGATGCGGCGACGATGGCCGCCACCTCGGCGAGCGTGCACTCGCGCGCGAGCACGACGCGCTCCGCACCCTGGTCGGCGAGAAATCGAACCGCGAGCGAGTTGGAGGTCGACATCTGCGTCGAGACGTGAAATCGCGCGCCGTGCCTGTGGCAGAGCGAGATGACGCCCCAGTCGGACACGATGAAGGCGTCAACGTAGGGCTTCGCGGCGATGATCGTCCGCTCGATGGCGTCGGCCTCGCCCTCGAACATGATTGCGTTCAGGGTCAGATAGCGTCTGATGGGGTCCTTGCCGTCCCACCGGCAGCGGCGGGCGATCTCGGGCAGGTCCTCGATTTTGAAGTTGATGCCGCTGCGCGCGCGCATGTTGAAGGTGCCGAGGCCGAAGTAGACGGCGTCAGCGCCCGCGTCAATCGCGGCCTGAAGGCAGGTGAAGTCCCCCGCTGGAGCAAGTATCTCTGGTTTTCTCAACCCTCATATTATATCAAATCGCGCTCCTCGCCGACACTTGCCGATTATGGTATAATCTTCCCATGGCGACGATCCTCCACGTTGACATGGACGCCTTCTTCGCGTCGGTCGAGCTACTGCACCACCCCGAGTGGCGCGGCAGGCCGCTGATCGTCGGCGCGGGGCCCCACGAGCGCGGCGTCGTCTCGACCTGCTCCTACGAGGCGCGGCGCTACGGCGTCCGGTCGGCGATGCCATCGCGCACGGCCTACGAGCGCTGTCCGCAGGCCATCTTCGTCCGTCCGCACATGGAGCTCTACTCGGCCGTCTCCGACAAGGCGTTCGAGGTGTTCGGCCACTACACGCCCTACGTCGAGGGCGTCTCGATCGACGAGGCATTTCTCGACATCACGGGCTCGATTCACCTGCACGGCTCGGCTGAGGCGCTCGGCGAGGCGCTCCGTCGGGAGATCCGCGCGACCTGCGGCGTCACCTGCTCGGTCGGTATAGCCCCCAACCGCCTCCTCGCCAAGATCGGCTCCGAGCAGCACAAGCCAGACGGGCTCACGCTAATGCCGTTCAATCCGGACGCGATCGCGGCGTTTCTCGCGCCGCGTCCCGTCGGCATCCTGTGGGGCGTCGGACGCAAGACCGAGGAGATGCTCCGCCCCTACGGCATCGCGACCTGCGGCGACCTGCAGCGCCTCACGGTCGGCGAGCTGGCGACGATCCTCGGCTCGCGCGATGCGGCGGAATCGCTCAGGGACTACGCGTTCGGCATCTCCGACGACACCGTCTACTGGGAGCCGGGCGAAGAGAAGTCGGTCTCGCGCGAGCACACCTTCGACGAGGACGTGCGCGACCGCGCGGCGGTGCGCGCCAAGCTGCTGGAGCTCGTCACGGAAGTCGGCCAGCGCTTCCGCACCTCGACGCGTTGGGCGCGCACGGCGCGACTGAAGTTGCGCGACGCCGCGTTCAACACAATCACGCGACAGACGCCCTTCGAGGCGCCGGCGCGCGATGACATCACCTTTCGCGAGAAGGCGCTGGAGCTCTTCGACCGCGAACGCTTCGGCGCGGTGCGGCTCATCGGCTTCGGCGTCACCAACATCCAGGACACGCCAGATGCCGACGCCCCATCGCTCTTCGCCGACGATAATGACGAACGCCGCCTGAAGCGCGAGCGGCTCAGCGCCACGCTTGATGCGCTGCGCGAACGCGGGCTCGTGTAAGGGCCGTCCGGTTACTGCCGTCAGTGCGCCAAGGCCCTGAAGGACGCCCCGCAAGTGATGGCGAGCGAGGTGATTCGCATGGCACTCGCCCCGATGCGCCACTCACGGTTCAGGTCAAGATAGTAGCACACCGTCACATCATCGGAGTCAGCGGACCGCAATCGGCCGCCATCGCGCGAAGAGCCGCCGCTGAGAGATCGTGCTCCGTCTCGACTTCCTTCGAGAGGGCGACGATACAGTCGCGCTCAATTGGCGAGAACAACCCATCCGACAAGGCCATGCGCTCCAGACAGCCGATGGCGCACCGACGCTCCTCATCGGCTTCCTTGGCGATGGGCACGACAAACGGAGCGTAGGCCTCCCTCACGAAAGCGGCGATCAGCTCGTCACGCGAGCGGAAGCGCGACAGGACGAGAAGGTAGCCGGCGCTCCGCAGCGTCGACTCAAACAACTCCGGGAAGGATTCCGGCGAATAGCCCTGGCACCCGGACGCCATCTCCTTAAACGCGGCGATTTCACCGTCGCTGATGTCGCCGTCCACTGCCGCGAGCATCATCATCGTCCGCAAGACGCCGAGATCAAGCTTGCCGATTCGCTTGACCCTCTTCAGCTCGTCAACTGCGGCACGCAGCCGCTCGAACAACCCGCCTGTCTTCATCGTGAGTCTCCTTGTTTTCTGCATTGACCGCATTATAGCAAATTTCCCGGTCGCGAATCAAACCGAGAAGGCAACCAGTCATCTGGTGAAGGGCTCGATCTTGAGCGTCCACGATTCCTTCTGGACAGGAAAGATGTACTTCTCCATCGGCCTCGGGCCGCACGAGCCGCCGCCGAGGCCGAGCTGGCGGATGTCGAGGTTGAGGCACACCTCGTCACGCTTTCTCAACGGCGCGTAGAAGCGCTGCTGGTGGTTGCGGTGCCGCGCGAACTCAAGATCCTCCGCGCCGTAGTGGAGCGCCTGCACGAAGAGCGGCTCGGACGCCGAGAACCTCACGCCCGCACCATCCGCCGCCGTGAACGCGACCCAGCGCACGTCGCACTTGTAGCCGTTGTCCTGCGGCCGCACGTAGCTCTCGTACTGGTCCGTCACCGTCGAGTCATAGAGGCCGAGGAAGGACGCCGTCCTGCGGTCGATGTAGTTCTCGCGCGGGCCGCGCCCGTAGTAGCGCATCCCCTCGAGCGCCTTGTCGAGCTTGAGGGAGAGACCGAGACGCGGCAGGGCCTTCGGGAACGTGCCGTGAGGCGTGACCGTGCTCTTCAGCGCCACGGACCCGTCGGCGGCGAACGTCCACTCCGTCTCATGCGTGAAGCCGGCGGACTTCGAGCCCGTCACCTCCACGGCGAACTTCAGCGTGCCGCCGTCGATCACGGCGGGGCGTGCGTGGTACCGCAGCTGCGAAAGCCCGGAAAGGTAGAAGCTGTGCGGCTCCTCAAGGGAATGACCGCGAAGCCAGATGTCATTGTCGGTGAACGCGCGCACGCACGTGAGCTGCGGACCGGCCGCCACGCCGGGCGCCAGGTCCTTGAGAATCGTCCTGCCGTTCATCATGAGCTCGCAGAGCGTGCCGGACTTCCGACAGAACACGGCCTTCGTGGCGCCGCAGGTCGCGGTGATCGTCCTGTCGTCCTGCGCGAACTCGGGCTGCGCGGCGGTGAACGCGAGGGGCGCGGGTTTGCTGGCACCAAGCGGGATCTGGTTGCGCGCGACCTTCCACCCCTTCTCCGCCCAGAGCGTGTCCGCGCGGAGGGAGAAATCGACGTTCACGAAATACTCGTGCCCTTCCTTCGTCTCGAACTTCGGCAGCACGACCTTCCCCTTCGAGAGCGGCGCGAGGTGCGGCACGGCGAACGCGCCGGCCTTCACGACACGTCCGTCCTCGACGAGCTCCCACGTGCCGTCGAACTCGTCCGCCCAGGTGAAGCCGAAGCGGTTCTCGAGGGCGAGGTCGTCGCGGACCACGAGATTGCGGTGCACATGGCCGACCTCGACGAGCTTGGCCGTCACGTTGCGGATGGGATCCACCACGCCGTTGCAGTTGAACGGACCATCGTTCGGCTGCTCGTCGAAGTCGCCGCCGTAGGAAAGATAGCGCTCACGCCGACCATCCGGCCCCACGCGATCGGTCTCCTTCCACACCGCCTGGTCGACCCAGTCCCAGATGCACCCGCCAGTGAGCGACTCGTACTTGTAGAACACGTCCCAGTACTCCTGGAAGTTGCCGATCGCGTTGCCCATCGCGTGCGCGTACTCGCACATCCAGAACGGCTTGCCGG